>JACRPL010000008.1 GCA_016223245.1 Candidatus Saganbacteria bacterium
CTTACGACGCCTCCGACAGTCTGTGATTATATTGCGCGATTCAATCCTGCTACGCAAAAGTATGAGTCTGTATATTGGAGCCCGTTTGACCCAAGCGACATTTCGAAGGGTGTCTGGAGTTCGGATACTGATGATCCCAATACCGACCCATTGGAAGTCTCTTCGGTTATTATGGGCGAGGGATATGAGATATCTATATTAAAAAATACGGCTTGGAAGCCGTTGATTAAGTGAGGAGGAATAAAATGAAAAAGAAAAAAATATTTGGTTTGTTGTTGGCGGGGGTGAGTATATTATTGTTTGCGAGTGCGGCTCTTGCTGCGGGCGGCAGCCATCCTGTCAAAGGATATATTTTGCCGTTGAACACAAACTATACTCCCGCGACTTACAAAATGTGGCTTTCAACCGATGCAACAAAAACAAGCTCGGGCAATTGTTCGTATAATAACGCAATAACAAGAACGCAATATCAGGATAACATTGGCAATTGGTATGGCAGTTGGAGCAATGGCCAAGTTCTTCTTTCATTGATTGAAAAAGCTGATGCCGCAGAAGCAGGGGCGGGCCTATATGGCAAAAGTTCATTAACTTTGTCTGATGCGACACCTTCTCAAAACTTCGCGGATATCGCTTCATTAGCAGCTATTCCAAAGCCTACGGCTGCAGCTAATGCTGGGACGGGAACCGTTGATCTTTCAGGCCTTCCAGCTCCTGCCGGAACAATTACTGGATACAATATTTATCGCAGCACCGATGGTACAACTTATACAAAAATCGGCAGTACAAATTCAACAACTTTTTCTGATACAACTGGCATAGTCGCAGCAAATTATACATATGCAGTTAAAATAGTATTTACCGGCGGAGTTGAGACGACAAACCGTTCACAAAAATCGAATCAAGTAACTTATCCCGCAAAGCCAGTAGCCCCAGTTTTGACGCTTAATAAATCAAGCGTTGCTTTTAATTTCCAAATTGGCGGATCGGCCCCGGCAAGCCAAACAATCGGCATAAGCAATACAGGGACCGGAACATTGAATTGGACCGCAGCAAAAACGGCGGCTTGGCTCACGATTAATCCAACAAGCGGCTCTCAAACGTCATCAATGACAGTTTCTGTCAATACAACAGGGCTTACAGCAGGGACATATAATGACACAATATCGTTTACATCAAATGGCGGAAGCGGATCGGTTGCAGTATCATTAACAGTTTCTTCATTGCCAGTACCGACGATCGCAATAGCTCCAAGCACGGTCAACGCCGCATGGAAACATTCGGATATGACGATCACGGGCAGCAATACGAATTTTACGAGTTCAAGCACAGTTGTCTTTGATTCAACTGACATTACAATGACTTTAGGAACTTTAAAAATTGATGTTGCCAAACAAATAATTACATTTGGGATTGATTACCCAACAACGTTGAGCGGAGATAAGATTGTTACAGTCAAAACAGCGGGCCAGCCTGATGTTTCGACAACACTAAAAGTTACGGCAGCGGCGCCTGTTATTTCATTACTCTCCGCAACCCCGTCATCCGGCACTCAAGGCCAAACTTTGGCATCAGTTGCTATTGTCGGTTCAAATACCAATTTTACAAATGCATCAGTAGTTGACTTCGGAGCGGGAATTACGGGTGGAACTGTTTCCGTAACCGACGCAACACATATAACTGTTCCAAATGTCGCGATATCCGCAACTGCAACAGAAGGCCTTCGAACTGTTAAAGTTACAACAGGCACAGAAGTCGCTGCGGGCGATGTGTTCACTGTAATTAAATATGCCGCTCCTCCTGCCACAAATGAAGTGGTCATAGACGACATCGAAGGGACTTTGGCTTCAGGCTATTACCAGTTCGGGCCTACGGAAACTTCGAAACCGATAACAACTGTTATCACAACAGATAAATATGAAGGCACAAAATCTATACAGACAACTTATCCATCTGTCACAGACGGATGGAGAGGATGGGGCGCAACGCTTTCAAGCACGAAAGATGTCCTATCCATGGATGACATTTCATTCCGAATGAAAGGCGACGGCTCATCGAATAAAGTTAAACTGCAGGTGAAAGATGCCGACGGCACAAACTTCGCGATGTCGGATACCGATGCATTTGCGCTCACCGGAAATACTTGGGCTGAATATAAGCTTCAAAACTTCAGATCAAAGATGGCTCGCGTTGTAGGTTCTACAACAGGCGACGCCGCTATTGATTGGAGCAAAATAACCGAGTATCAGTTCGTATTTACAGGGCCTTCACAGACAAATACCGGCGGCATCTTGATCGACTATGTCGTCGCAAAGAAAGCGTCCACTGCGGCGGCTGATCCGACGATCATCCAGGTAAGCCCCGCGGAAGCGGTACCAGGCGCGAAAATAACCGTTGCAGGAACATCTTTTGGCTTAAGCGGATCGGTCGGCTTCAATGACGGGTTCACTGATGTTTATACAATAAAGAGTTCCGGAACAGGCGAAGTTACAACGCAATGGATCGATACAAGCGTAACATTTACCCTTCCAAAAGCTCTTCTGCCAGGCAAGAAGAACGTGAAGATCGTAAGGGACGATGGAAAAACAAGCAACCAAATAGTGTTCACGGTCTTGGCGCCGACAGTCACAAGCTCTTCATATAATTACCCGAACCCGTTCAACGCATTGGCCGGCGGCACGACAAAGATCGTGTTCGCGACAAACGGCGCAACCTCCGCCACAGCTTACATCTTTGATACGATCGCACGCGCCGCGGCAAAATTAAGCTGGACTGGAACCGGAGCTAACGGCGAAATATCGTGGGACGGAAAAAATTCTCTCTCTGAAATAGTTGGAGACGGCGCATATTTGTATCGCGTAGTCGACGCGGGCAATAAGACTCTCGGCAAGGGAAAGATACTTGTCGTCAATAAATAGGAGGCCAGCAAATGAAATTCCTAAACAGAATTGACGATAATAGTATAGAGGGCAATAGAATGTCAAATGTCAAATGTCAAATGTTAAATGATTTAAAAGCTGCGAGGAAACCGCGAAGTTTATCTGCCCGTCTGGCAGGCGGGTTCGCAGGTTTCCGAGCTATATTTGCTGTCAGCTGTTTGCTGTTAGCTGTTAGTTCTCCAGTATTTGCCGCCGATAATCTCGTAGTCGTCGACCCCATGTACATAGGCGTAGGCGCCAGGCCATTAGGGATGGGCAAGGCTTATGTAGCAGTAGCCGAAGACGGCGATGCGTTATTTATAAATCCAGCAGGGCTTGGGAAAGCCACAACCCCAAAACTGACCAGCATGTACACAAATCTTTTGGGTGATGTCAATTATATGGTGCTAGGCGGAGTTTATCCGCAAACCCAGAACAGCGCTATCGGCGCGGGAGCCGTCATAAGCTCGATATCAGGCATCGATTTGAGGGATTCAAGCGGCGCATCATCCGGGACTGGCAGTTGGGGGAACAGCGTTTTCTTCCTATCGTACGGCGTCAACCTCGAAGAATCAAATCTACAATTAGGCGGAAGCTTCAAATATTTCTCACAGGGCGGGGCAGGAGCCGCAACAATTGAATCAGCATCGGCATCCGGCATGGGATTTGACCTCGGAGCGGTGTATTCCCCTTCAGAGAATTTATCGCTCGGCGTATCGGCCCAAAACCCGATCGGCACCAAGATGCAGTCGAGCAATAGGATCGAAAATACTATCCCTTCATTATTTAAGGTCGGCGGAAGCTTAAAATTAAAGCCGGCTGAAAGCCAAAAACTTATCATTGCAGCGGATATGGACCTCGCACGCGGCGCGCAATCCGCGATGCATGCAGGGGCGGAATACCAGGCAACCCCGAATATTTCACTCCGCGCCGGGCTCGACCAAAACCCAGTGGCGGGAGGCGTTGAAACAAACCCAACAATGGGGATAGGTATTACGTCTGGCGGCATGCAGTTTAATTATGCGTTCCATCCATACGGGGCGATCGCCGAAAACACAACCCATTATTTTTCAGTATCTTATGTAGGCGTGCCAAAACAAGCCGCAGCTGAAGAAGCTTCTTTGAATATAACCTTAAAAGAACCATCCGACAAAGCCGTGGTTTATGCCGATGCGGTGAAAGTCTCGGGTCTTGCTAAAGGCGCGGCTGTTGTAACTGTCAATGGCGCCAATGTTTTGGTTGAAAAAGACGGGTCATTTACAGCCTCTGTCCCAATCTCAAAGATCGGAAAGAAACTGGTTCTCGTTGAAGCAAAGAATGCGCAAGGAAAATCGGTACAGGAAGCAAGGCGAGTGCTTCGCTTGCTCAATTTTGCCGATGTTCCCGACGGGCACTGGGCAAAACAGCCTATCGAAGGCTCGAGCACGGCAGGATTGGTCCAAGGATATCCCGACGGCACATTCAAGCCTGAAAGGGTTCTTACAAGGGCCGAAATAGCGACGCTTCTTGTGCGCGCAAAAGGTAAAGAATTAACCGAGCGCCCGGCGTCCTCCGTATTCAAGGATGTTAAGGGTGATTTCTGGGCCGCGGCTTATATCAAAGAAGCTGTCGATATGGGGCTTGTCAAAGGATATCCTGACGGCAAATTCCGCCCCAACAAAAGGCTGACAAAAGCGGAAGCGATAACTGTATTGGTCCGCTACGACAAACTGCCGGTATCGGTCGCCATGGAGAACCCATACAGGGATGTTAAGGCGAAACACTGGGCGGCAAAATATGTCCAGGCGGCAAAAGACAATGGGATGCTCTCATACATCGAAGGCGATAAGTTAGGGCTTGGGAATGCCGTAAGCCGCGCCGAATCGGTTGAAATGATGAGCAAGACGACAGTTGCAGGAAAACTTATAAAAGATCTCCTTTCTTTTGAGAAAGGATATGAATATGAGAAGTCAGCGCCTATTATCAAAGCGAGTATCAATTAGTGAAATTAGGGAAGGGTATCAGAGGATCAGGAAATCAGGGCAACAGAGGAAGAAAGTAGAAAAATAACATGATAGATATAATTGGAGGGGAGTAAAATGTTTGGAGTGGGAAAAGTATTTGGATTCGTAACAAGTTTTGCCAGAAAGTATCCTGCCTCCTTTGCTTTGGGCGGGGCATTAGGCGTGCTTGGGGGCTTTGGCGCAGGGTTAACAGCTCTTAAATTAACTTCCCCTACTATTGGTGAAACAAGAACAATGCCAAGTATTGTTGCCCATCAATTGCCAAATCCAGATGCTGATTGGAAGACAGCCGCCGCAATAGTTATGCGCTTTCAGTGCGGAATGCTTACAAATGATCAAGGTACAAATTCTGCTGTTTATGAGAGAATGGGCGAAGAGCTAAGAGAAATGAACTTGGCTGCAGCTAAAAGATTTCCATTTTTATCAAAAGGTGCAGAACGTCCCGATGATGTTGTGCCTCCAATTCTTGAATATTTGAATGGCAGGGAATTTATGGGAGGAAATGATGAAATAGTATTATTTACCCCAGCTTTTTGCGCAAAAGCTCAAGCCGTCATTGATGAAGCTCGTTCCACTAAAGCGCCTGTAGTTCCGCCTCAAGCAACATGTCCGCCAGTGGCTCCAGCAGCTCCAGCTGCGGCGGCACCGCCTCCAATTCCCGTAGAGAGATATAAAGCGAAGACAGAACTGGTCCCAGTTGCTGCCAAATCGAAGCCGAAAGCTCCAGTCAAACCGAAAAAGCCTGCGCCTAAACCGGCGAAGGATGAAGCTAAACCAGGCAAAGCGGATGCTCCGCCTCCGCCACCAAAGAAAAAACCAAGTATCGATTTTGATCCAGGACAGTTTTAATCTGGAGGAACAAATAAAATGTCTGATGTAAAAGCAAGTTTAATAAGGCCGAATTTAGCAGAACATGTTTATCCTAAAATTTCTGCTAGAGCCAAGGATGTCAAAATTGAGGACAAGCCGCTAACTGATCAAGAAGTGGAAATTGTTAAAGCGGTTTTAACTGCGATGATAGATGCGGCAAGTAAGGCGCCACGCGAAGTAATACTTAGAGCAGCAAGAGAAGTCCTTTCACGAGCAATTTATGAGAATAAAATTACAGCGGAAAGAGCGCAACAGGTATTAAGAGCCATTTTCCCAGCTTTATATGATGAAGTCGAAAAACAAGCAATGCAATCTGCTTGCGAAAAGAAAGACAAAAGACCAACTCTAGCCGATAAGATTTACCCTGGTATTTCCGATAAAATAAAAGATATAAAAATTGGGGACAAGCCGCTAACTGATCAAGAAGTGGAAATTGTTAAAGCGGTTTTAACTGCGATGATAGATGCGGCAAGTAAGGCGCCACGCGAAGTAATACTTAGAGCAGCAAGAGAAGTCCTTTCACGAGCAATTGATGAGAATAAAATTATAGTGGAAAGAGCGCAACAGGTATTAAGAGCCATTTTCCCAGCTTTATATGATGAAGTCGAAGCCAATCTGATGGCAGAAGCCTGCAAAGCTGAACCGGCAAGATCGAAATTCGAACTTGCCGCAGCCGTTAAAGCATACCTAAGGACAAAAAGTGACGCAAGGATCGCGGAAGCTACAAAAGAACCCGATACTTGGGGCGATAATTGGGATAAAACTCTTGTGAGAAATCCTGGAATACCAAGACCGTATGTAAGCGTGGGCTTGAGCGGGGCTTTCGCGGGACAAGAATTGCGGGATGCAAGATTAAGGATCGGCGAGTCCGTGAGTTCCGACCTTCCTATACAGCCGGGCGCTACGGCAACTGTTGGCGCTAGGTGGCATGGACGTTCCGGGAATAATATTGTCGAAGTAATGCCTTATTATTCGCATTCATACAATGGCCTCTTTGGCGCGGAAGCATCTGCTCCAAAGGTAAATGGCTATGGCCATGAAAATAGGCTCGGATTGTCGTTATCTTCCACTAACTTCGATCGCCGCAGTTTTATGCCAAGCTTAAGCTTGCGAGCCGAATATTACGATTATTCCACAAATGTTCCCAATTTTCCAAACTATAACCAAGAAAGCTTTAGATTGTCAGCGGGAGCTAACGAATTGATCTCTTCTGGCGAGTATGGAAGATTGTCCGCTAATATCTCAAACGATCTGGGAGCCGGCGATCTTAGCGGCTTGGGATGGACCATGGGATGGACCAGAAATGTATTGAGCGCGGGCGTAAGGTGGAACAGGGGCAATGCATACGCTTTATTAGGCTACAGGAATACCTACGAATCAAACGAGCTTCGCTTTGATCCGTTTACTCCTGAAGGCCAAAGGCAGTATAACAGAGGCCATGGAGTTTACGCAGGCGGCGGATATGATCTTGGCAAGTATGGATCGATAGATTTTGTCGTATATGCGGATTTTATGAGCAAATTCCGAAATCCTGCTTCAGTTGTTTTGCGCTATTCAAGGTCCGAATATTTTGGAACGCCTTACGCTTTATTGAGAGCCGGACAGCAGAATCTAAATAACGGCGTAAGCAGGTTTGCAATGTTTGAAGCCGGGGTGAGGGATATCAGGCTTTCCGGAAGCGAAAAAGACGGATCGGCAGTAATGCTTGATGTTTCAGCTTATGCCGGACAACAATCAATCGAGCGTCCATTCAATTCCGGCAGTGGAGCTGTTGGAGGGGTTAATGTTGCCTTTAGATTTGGGTCAAGGCCTCAAAGCCCAACAGTTAGGGGAAGCATAAGCGATGTTGTCCCAGATTCCGATGCCCATCAAGCCGAATTGAGATTGAGCCGCGCGAGAGTATTGACAGGCAGTGAATCGGCGATTTTTTCCGATCCTCTTGTTGGGACATTGGTCCCGGACTATCCGCTTGACGCGCATGTGATAGCGGCGTATCTTACGGCATTTAAATTAGGCAAATTAGAGCCTAATTATTCTTTGCCGAAAGATCATGGTCTTTCAAATATAATTCTATTGTCAAGAAAAGCGGACGAATCGAAATTCGGTTATGTGCCAGCTGCATCGGACAAAGTTAAATTGGGAGATGTCGCGCCAGTAGCATTTTTTGTGGGCGAGCAAAGTTCGCTTGCAAAACCAGCTGACGAATTGGAAACAGCGAACGATAAAGACATATACAGAATGACGCCAAGCAAAAGGCGCGTTCTAGAAATTGCAGCTTTAAGGAAGACTTTTGCGTTCATTGCCTCTTCGAATGCGGGCACTGAAATCGCAAAAGACCTGCTTGATGCAGTTGAGGCGATACTTGTAAAAGGAGACATGTTCATTCCACCGGATAAAATTTCGGTTGAGGGCCTTAAGAGCGAACTAAAAGCTCAAGTTGTTGGACCAAATGTCATGGCTTATGCAAGAATTGTTTTGGCCGATGTTGCTAAGAAAGTCAAAGCTGACGCAAGCATACAAGATCCTTTATCTGAATTAAACAAGGCGGCAGTTGATGTAATTCGAGCTAGCGCTTATAACGCAAGCAAAAATGATTCCGATCCTAAACAGGAACTTCCTTCTGCAGAAGAAATGAAAGAGATCTTGAGTGGATTGAAGACTGACCCAGTAGAGCCACCTAAGGCTGAGCCACCAAAGGCAGAGCCACCAAAGGCAGAGCCACCAAAGGCAGAGCCACCAGCTAAACCAGGAGCAGCGCCAGCAGACAAACCAGCACCAGCGGACAAGCCGGCAGATGATGCCGCTAGAGGACTAGAAGGCGTTGATCCTAATAAAGGCAAGGGTGGAGCAGGCAATGGGCCGCAAATAGTACCGTCGCCGAAATAATGACCAAATCCCAATGACCAATGACCAACATGGTATTCCGCCTTCGGCGGTTTTATAATTACCAAATTATAACAACCAACTTCCGCAAATGACGAGTTAACAAATCTTTGAAATTAACCTATTTTTCCGCTATAATTACATTAGAATAATCTCACTTTTCTTCAGTGTTGTTTTTAATATAATTTTGGCGAAGCCAAACATTGTTGGTCATTGGGACCTGCCTGCCGGCAGGCAGGTTTGCGTCATTAGTAATTTTTCATATGAAAGGGTGTAAATAAATGGCAAAAATAAAAGCGATAATCGGACGAGAAGGATTGGACTCGAGAGGAAACTCTCAGGAAAGAGAATAAGCATGACGGAGAAGTCATTGGCTATTTTTGAAAACTTTAAAATTCGCCGGCATTACGACGAAAAAACCGAAACTTGGTATTTTTCGGTAATCGATATTATTGCGGCATTAATAGAACAAACCGATTTTAAAAAAGCAAAAAGTTACTGGACAACATTAAAAAATCGCTTAAAACAAGAAGGCAGTGAGTTGGTCACATTTTGTGACCAACTGAAAATGCAATCCGCTGATGGCAAGTTCTACAAAACCGATGTGGCAAAAGTGGAAACTATTCTTCGCCTCATACAATCAGTGCCAAGTAAAAAAGCTGAACCAATTAAATTATGGCTGGCAAAGGTGGGATATGAACGATTGCAGGATATGGGCGATCCTGTCCGTTCACTTGATCGCGCCCGTGAATACTGGCAAAAGCACGGTCGAAGCGAAAAGTGGGTTCAGCAGCGGATGATGGGGCAAGAAATCAGAAATAAATTGACCGATTATTGGAAAGATAATGAGGTGAAAGAGCAAGATGAATACGCAATATTAACAAATATCATCCATGAAGAATGGAGCAGCTTATCGGTGAAAAAACATAAGAACTTAAAGGGTCTTAAAGCTCAAAATCTGCGAGATCACATGTCCGATGCTGAATTGATTTTTACAGCTTTAGCGGAGCTTTCCACTCGGCAAATAGCTGAAACAATGCAAACTAAAGGCTTGGAAGAAAATAAAATTCCGGCTAAAAAGGGCGGTAAAATAGCGAAAAATGCCCGCTTAGAGCTGGAAGCGAAAACAGGGAAAAACGTAATTACATCTGAAAACTATCTTTCGCCAGTGAAGAAACAAGTGCAGATAAAACAAAAATCGGTCAATAGCGGGGATGAAGGAGGGGTGATGTAAAATAATGGCAAAAATAAAAGCGATCATAGGACGAGAAGTATTGGACTCGAGAGGAAATCCCACAGTTGAAGTCGATGTAATATTAAATAACGGGATAAAAGGGAGTGCAATAGTACCTTCAGGCGCATCGACCGGAAGCCGCGAAGCACTTGAGCTGCGCGATGGAAACAAATCAAGATATTTAGGCAAAGGGGTCCTTAAAGCCGTAAAGAACGTTTCGATACTTGCAAAAAAATTGATAGGATTGAATCCAACCAAGCAAGAAAAGATCGATCGCCTCATGATCGAGCTTGACGGGACCGAGAACAAAAGCAAATATGGAGCAAATGCTCTTCTTGGGATATCAATGGCTGTTGCCCATGCGGCGGCTAATTCAGAAGGCTTGCCATTATTCAAATACTTAGGCGGAACAAAAGCAATAACACTTCCAGTGCCTATGATGAATGTGTTGAATGGCGGAGCTCATGCAGGCTGGTCAACAGAGATGCAGGAATATATGATAGCGCCTGTTGGAGCCAAGACATTCCGTGAAGCGTTAAGGATCGGGACCGAAGTTTATCATGCACTAAAAGCCGTGGTCAAAGAAAAGGGATACCCAACAACTGTCGGCGACGAAGGCGGCTTTGCTCCAAAGACCGGATCGAACGAAGGCAATCTTAAGCTCATTATGGAAGCGATCGAGAAGACCGGATATAAGCCTGGAGCCGATATTTGCATTTGCATGGACCCGGCTTCATCGGAATTTTTCAAGAACGGAAAGTATGAATTAAAGACAGAGAGGAAAAACTTATCTTCTGCCGAAATGGTTGACCTTTATGCATCATGGATCGAGAAATATCCCATCGTTTCAATCGAGGACGGATTGGCAGAAGGCGATTGGGAAGGGTGGAAACTATTAACCGATAGGCTCGGAAAGAAGATCCAGCTAGTAGGGGATGACTTATTTGTTACAAACCCTAAGATATTAAAAGAAGGCATACAAAAAGGCGTCGCCAATTCGATCTTGATCAAAGTAAACCAGATCGGGACATTGACCGAAACGATCGAAGCCATAAATATGGCAAAAAAAGCCGGATATACTGCCGTTACATCGCATAGATCGGGTGAAACCGAAGATGCGACTATCGCTGACCTAGCGGTTGCTCTAAACACGGGACAGATTAAGACAGGAGCTCCTGCAAGGACTGATCGCGTTGCAAAATATAACCAGCTTTTGAGGATCGAAGAAGCTTTGGGCAAGAAAGCCAAGTATTTGGGCATCAAAGCCTACGCGAAATGACCTCACCCCCTGTCCCCCTCTCTACGAAGTAGAATAGAAGCCCGACTATTTCCATTTTATTTTAAAAGCTCACGGACAAATTGATTGACGATCTTGCCGTCGATGCCGGGATGCTTTGCCGACACGGCTTTCATGACACTGCCCATATCTTTGATAGTTGTGGCGCCCAATTCGGATATTGCGGCAATAACCGTGTTTTTTATTTCTTCAGGTGAGAGCTGTTTTGGAAGATATTCTAAAACGATCTCGTTCTCTCTGGTTGATTTTGAAGCATCCTGTACGCGGCCGACTTTATTGGCTTCAACGGCCGCTTCCGTTAATTCTTTCGAATATTTTGAGACGATCTTTATGACTTCAGCGTCTGTTAGTTCTCCTCGCGCATTGACATAAAGCACTTTGCTTTTCATCATGCGGAGGACGGAGAGGCGGAATTCATCCCGCACTTTCATTGCCTTCATGAGATCAGAGTTTATTTTAGCTAATAGTTCGCTTTTTGTCTCGGTCATGACTATTAACCCCTATACACTATTTTGCCGTTTTTTTGTATTTCGCTTAAAAAATCTAGTTTCGATGCGGATAGTACTTCTTTTGGCGTAAACCCGATCGCCTCGATCTCGGTTGTTTTTGCTTTCCATGCGAGCTTCCCTAAAAAAACAAGCCGATCGAAAAACCCCTGGTTTTTAAATGAATCGGATATTATGGCAAGATCAATATCGCTCCATTGTTTTTGGGATCCTTTTGCATAGGAGCCGAAAAGAATGGCTTCCTTGATATCGATCGCCTTTCCAGCTTCGGCGATAAACCGGTTGATTATATTTATAGCTTTAGATTTTCTATAAACCATTTGTAAATCCTTTTTGCGTTCTCGTATATGCCTTCCGCTTTTTTAAGATTTTTGATATTTACCGCTTCCTTGTAAGTTGGATATCTTGTGGCAATGTAGTATTTATCGGTTTCAATGAGCTTGTCTAGAATATCCTGCGGCGGGGTTAATTCCAAAAGCTGGCAGAGCCGTTCAAGCTTATGGAGATAAGGCGGTATTTCTTTATGTATTTTTACATATCCCGCCTTGAGGCATTTTTCCAGAGCCTGCTGGCAGATGAACGCGCACCATGTGTACCTATGCGCATCAAGCAAAGCTTTCGCGGATTTTAGGTCTTCTTTTGAAAAATCAAGCCAATATTCCGCGAGCTCTTCGGGATTTTTTGTCATCATATTACAAGCAATTATACAATGTTTAACAGTAAATATCTATGTTTTTCTAAAGTAAATAAGTTGTGATGCGTTACCCCCGCCATTAGCCGGACTTTCGGCCTTAACATCTACCTTGAAATATGAATATGCTGCAGTTGTTGGAGTAAAGATATATGTATATGTCGGCCCAAAAGTTGCATCGGAACTGGATATTAGAGTTGAAGCAGCAGGCCTTAATGCGCCCGCTTGTATCAAAACCGCACCTGTTGCATCGTAATAATTGATCCCGTCAAGGTTATAGTTCATGCCTGTTATTGGGTTTCCCGCGTCATCGCGCGGGACCGTCCAAGTAAATGTGACGGAAGTCCCTTCAAACGTGAATTTGTTCGAGTTGAGCTGGTATACATTCAAATTTAAAGCAGAGCCTTCCTTTGTGGTATATGCGCCGCCGGTAGTATATTTATACGAGGTAAGCCTTGGGATGGAGTGGAATACGTAATTTATTGTAGATATGAATTCTTGCGTGGTGCCGCTTGTCGATGTCACTCTGAATTTAATGATATCCCCAGCTTCGGGGGTGCCGACAGGGATCACATGGACTGTCCACCTGTCGTTGTTCGTACCTTTATATAATTTATAAGAATTGGCGCTCCATAATGTGCCGCTGCTGCCAGCCGGCCCGTCGCCCGAAATTGTCGCGGTTCCGATCCAGGCGGGACCATCAATGACGCGGATTTCCGAAAAATCGTTCGCCGTGTAACCTGTTGCCATGACGACTTCGATCGCCATATTTGTTTTAGCGCCTACAGAAACCGAGCTTGAGTTGACCGCGCCGCTAATATAGGTTGGGTATTCTTCGTAAATTAACGGGAGATTCGAAAAGGCATTAGTATTACTGACGCCCGCAACCTTTACTTCAACTGCCCCTGTTTTTCTCGGGGTGCTGTCAAGCCCATCGACAGAGCCGTCGCCATCGTCATCAACATCGATGACATCGGGTATCCCGTCGCTGTCTTCATCGACAGCGTCTTTTAATGTGCCAGTAAAAGCGGCTTCTCCGGTCCCTCGCCCCAATATTCCCGCACCGACAGGAATAAAAGTTTCGGTGCTTTTCTTTGTCGCAGTGCTTCCGGTATCCAGTTTAGTTGACGCAATTTCCGCCGTCGGGACCGCGGCGCCTTTTGCGCTCTCGTAAACAATTTTTCCAAGATCGATCGGCCCGCCTGTTGATTCCGGGGTTATAGCCATGTATACGCTAGTGGCTGTTCCTCCAAAAGAAACAGGCGCCACGAATTTTTTGCCGCTGTCTATTAGTTCCAGGTAAAAAGATTCGCCCGAAGGGACCGATATCGAAAATGCCCCATCGGTTGCGGCAGTTGTTGTATCAGGGAAATAGACTTTTTTATCGACAGTACCAACAGCTACGACCGTATAACCCGAAAGAGGAGCGGTCGGGTCAGCCATGATCCTGACGCCTGACGCCAACGAACTTAAGGCTGATGTCCTTACAGCGCCGGAATATATATTTCCTTTAATTGAAACAGCCGATGATGTAGTGCCGGCGATCGTTGTGGTCGTAGTTGACGATGTGGTAGTTGTCGTTGTGGCAGCAGTTGTGGACTGCGTGGTACCGCATCCAGCAATTAGCGTTACTGCAAATCCCAATGACGCAAACCTGCCTGCCGGCAGGCAGGTCCCAATGACCAACAATGAAATAATTATATTATTTTTCATGTCCCCCCCATTAATATATTGGAATGATAGTTTTTGGGGAGATAATTGTCAAGAGCGTTTGAAATTTATTATGCCGTGTATTATACTGCTTGGTACTTCAAGGAGGTTCTATGATAAAAAAGACCTTAGCGGCGTTTTTTATTACTGTTCTTGTATTTGCCACCCAATCCTTTGCGGCATTCCATAATTTATTCTTGGAACAAAACCAAAAAGATATAAGTTATTTCGTGCTTCCGCATCTTTCGGGTGGGACGACGGCATCCTCAATTAATTTTGATTATTCGCCGGAAAAAGACAGGAGCGCCGAGATATTTATTATGGGGCTCAACAGCCTGTTAGGCTTCAGTCCTAATTCCGTAACCCAGATTGGATTGCTTGGGAAACAAAAATTGCTGACTGGAGGAAGCTTTTTTTTCTCCGGCATAATCGGTATGGGCGGCCTTTATACTCCGCAATCAGGCTTTGGAATGGCCGGGAACCTGGGCGGAGCTCTTGGATATGCGGTTACGCCCGGCATTAAGATCTCTATTCCAGTTGTCGCTTCTATATTCAAGGACGGAGGATTGATCGATTATTCGGCCGGCCTTTCGCTTTCGATTCCCGGGCAAGGTAATAAGGAGATCGTTGTTGGCGCAAAAGGGACGGCTATGATCGTTTTAACCTCAAGTCTTGCCGCCCTTCAAAATTCGCTGTTTGGCCTTGCCGGGTTCCGCGCATACTTCTAGGAGGGAAATAATGGGAAATAAATTCAGTAATATTAGGATTTTATGGCTTGTGCTTGCGATTTGTTTTGGATTTGGGATTTTGATTTTTGGATTTATGAATATCGGCTGCAGTTCGATCCAGTCGTTCTTAAACCAGGCGAATACAGATATGAAGAGCTCGACTTTTTCGGCCCTTGCGGCTCTCGGATTGAAAACTACAGGCATTGTAACTGTAGGAGGCGCATCCTATTGGGGTGTAACGCCTTCCAAGATCACCGGAAAAGTTGCAACTGTTTTTTTTCCCATAAACAATACCGAAGATGAAGGGGTTGTAGTTTTCGGCTTTTATCGTCCTGACCTTGCGACAAGTCTGACGGAACTCAAGGATTTTGACCTGTCCCAGACTACAAGGTTAAAAGGCATAATGAGCAAAAAGCCCGGCTATATTGGAGGGCCCGCATCAATGATACTTATGATGTACGGGTATTTCAACGTCTACTTCAACCAAGGGTCGCCTGAAGCCGAGCGCGTGTTAAGGTATGCCTATGCTACAACAGGCGATTATACCAAAGGCGATATATTATTAAAAAATTCGACAACAGGAAACTTTGAATGGCTTAATTCGTCGACGGGATCGCTTGATTCAACCCGCCCGTCATCGCCTGTTGCAAATTCGACGATCAAGAATTGGACCGATTCAACGCATCCGACAATGGTATTTTTCCCTCTTTTAGCAAAGGTCACTCCTGAAGCGGCAACTTTTACCGCCGCATTGATCGATAATAACAATTTGACGATCACTTTGGACTTTAATTATGCGAATTCACTTTTGTTCGATGGCGTTACGACCGAAGCGCAATTCAATAGTTTGGCCCCGCGGGACCTTATAGGCAAGTCTTCCAGTTCAACTTGGACCGACAGGTGTTTTATGAGGCAGATGAGGACTGCATGGAATGGGCCTTCAACAACAGACCCCGGGGTTTATGTGACAGTAAGCGTTGAAGCGACGCCAAGATAATTTATAAAGCCGCTATTATCGCGTCGGCCATTTTGGAGGTTGAAACCGCTGACTTGTCGTTTCGATCAGGCTTTAGATCATAGGTAACGCTCTTTCCTTCGGCTATTACTTTTTCTACAGCTTTTTCCAATCTCTTTGCCGCATCTTTTTCACCGATATAATCGAGCATTAGTACAGCTGAAAGTATCATTGCTGTTGGGTTGACTTTGTTCTGTCCCGCGTATTTCGGGGCTGATCCGTGTATCGCTTCAAATACCGCGATCCCATTGCCAAGATTTGCCCCGGGCGCTATGCCTAATCCGCCGATAAGACCGGCGCAAAGGTCGGAGAGGATATCTCCGTATAGATTCGGCAAGCATAATACATCATATAGTTCAGGTTTCTGCACCAACTGCATGCACATGTTGTCGATCAATCTTTCTTCGTATTCGATCTTGCCCGCGTATTCTTTGGCAACTTCGCGGGCAGAGGCAAAGAATAGGCCGTCAGTATATTTCATAATGTTAGCTTTAGAAATAGCTGTTACTTTCTTTCTATTATTCTTGACCGCGTATTCGAACGCGTATTTTGCAATTCTTTTAGAATTGGTTGCCGATATTGGTTTGATCGAAATGCCGGAATCTTTTAAGATATTTTTTTTCGAAAGCTTTTCAATTTCCGAAATTAAAGCCTTAGTTTCAGGTTTCCCTTCTTCGAACTCTATCCCCGCATAAAGGTCTTCGGTGTTTTCACGTACAACAACGAGATCGATGTCGGCAAACCTTGATCTGACGCCTTTAAACGATTTGCATGGCCTCAAGCACGCGTAAAGGTCAAGTTCTTTTCTTATGGCGACGTTTACACTTCGAAATCCTGTCCCAATAGGGGTCGTTAGCGGACCTTTAAGGGCGATCTTGTTTTTTCTTATAGATTCAAGTGTTTCTTTTGGGAGAGGGGTTTTGTATTTTGAAATGATGTCAGCGCCTGCTTCAACGATTTCCCAATCGATCTTAACGCCTGTCGCGTCAACGCAGCGCCTAGCGGCGCCTGATACTTCAGGGCCTATGCCGTCTCCCGGGATCAAGCTTATTTTGTAGGCCATAGTTATTTTGATGCCTTTTTTGTATTTGGCCTTAAAATTTCAAAATTGATGCTTAATAATTTGCTTTTTGGGGCCGGCAGGTTTTTTGAAGCATCTAATATCTCAATTCCAATGACCTTTCCCGACCTATTATAATCAAGGATGATCCCATCTTTGGTTTCATCGCTTTCAAAATATGGTGAATCATTGAAACGTATGTACATTGCGTCCAGTTTTTCGTCATAATTTATTTTCATTCAACTCCCCCTCCCAATATTTTTCAATTTTTGTTGTCCTATAAGCCGTAATGACCAAAAAATCATGCCCTTCTTTCACATAAACCACTCGATATAGAAATTTTATCTTCGAACGGAAAATGATTTTTTGAGCTATTTTTCGCCCTTTTGTTTTGGCGGAAACCAGTTGATCGGGTTTGTTTATAACACTTTCAATATCCTTAAGCGACAAATCCCTTTCATTTAGCTGCCGGTCCGCATGCAATGATAACTTTATCACAAATTGATTATAAATCTTTTTGATGATAAAATCAAATCACCCCCACTTGCCTTACTGTGTTCGGCATTCTCCCTCTTATAAGGGGGGGAGGGGGTTTAGATATGGAAAAAGATCTCAAAAAATTAAAAATAGCAGTTCTTTGCGGAGGCCGGTCTGGCGAGAGAGAAGTATCATTGCGTTCCGGCAAGCGCGTTTTTGAATCTCTAAAGAACCAAGGGTTCAATGTCATCCAATCCGATATCGATGACGATCTCGTGTCGCGACTCAAAAAAAACAAGATCGATGTCGCATATCTTGTTCTTCATGGAAAATACGGCGAAGACGGAACTATCCAAGGGTTATTGGAAATAACGCAGATCCCTTATACGGGGTCTGGAGTTTTAGCATCTGCGCTTGCGATAAATAAAGTGGCGTCAAAAAGGATTTTCCAAGCGATCGGTATCCCAACCCCCAAATTCATCGAAGTCGATCCGCAAGCCGACTTAAAAAATGAGGCAGGAAAAATTTCCGGCATTTTCGCTTATCCTTTAGTCGTGAAGCCATTGAGCGAAGGTTCAAGCTTAGGCGTCACGATTGTGAAAAAAGAAGACGATCTTGAAAAAATATTAAAAGAAACGATCAAAAAACATGGCAACGCTTTCGTCGAAGAATTCATCAAAGGCAAAGAAGTCACAGTTGGAATTCTGGGGAATGAAGCCTTGCCAATACTTGAGCTTGTGCCAAAGTCTGAGTTCTATGATTTTAAGGCGAAGTATACCGAGGGAGGGACCGAGTTTATATTGCCCGCACGGTTATCCCCGCAGCTTGCGAAAAAAGTCCAAGAAATTGCTTTAACCGCGCATCGCGCGTTAGGATGCAGAGCAGTGTCCAGGGTTGATATGATAATCGGGGCCGACAACGTCCCATATGTCCATGATGTTAATACTATCCCAGGGATGACTGAAAACTCCGATCTTCCCGCAGAAGCAAAGCATATCGGGTTAACTTTTGATGAACTCGTCGTAAAAATCCTCGAGATATCGTTAAATGCGGAATAGGCCGAAGAAAAAAACCAAAAAAAGAAGCAGGATGATCCTAAGAATGCTATTGCTTGCTTTATTTCTTGGCGCCATATTGACTTTGATCGCGCTCCTGCCGGTTTTTAAGCTTGAAGAAGTCCAAATATCCGGCACACGCCTTCTTCTGCCGGAAGAAGTGATACGCGAAGCAAAGGTCCCGCTCGGCGGCAGCATCTTTTTTACAAGCCTTTTAAACGCCAAAAAGAATCTCTCAAGAATCGCTATAGTAAAGAAATTAAGATTCAAAAGGGTCCCACCGTCAAAAATATTAATTGTGATAGAAGAGCGGAAAGAAGCCGTGATATGCGTCCTAAAAAATAAGCAGTCCCTTATTTTAGACAAGGACGGCGTGGTGTTGAACCCGCAAATTGCTTCAAACTCTGCCATAGAGTTCCCCGACATCACCAATCTTCCTGTCATGAACGGCCTTGATGAAGCCTGGCTTGAACAAGGCAGGTACATCCGCTCGGATGTGGGTCGCGATGTCCTCAAATTGCTGGCGGAATTTGAAACTTTCATCGCCCCTCAAAAATTGCAGATCGATGTTGCCGACCTGAACGACATAAAATTGCTCGTTGACGACATTTTAAGGGTCAGGATAGGGTCGGTCCAGGATCTCAATTTAAAAATGCGGAACTTCGAGGCTATTTATTCGAAGAACAGGGACCGTAAGAACGAAATTGAGTATATAGATGTCAGCTCGTATTCCTTTCCAGCGGTCAAATACAAGCATTGACATTTAAAGTTTGGATAGGGTAAAATGGCGTCATGATGATGTCAAGCAACGGCAAGAATTTCGCGACCATCAAGGTCTTCGGAATAGGCGGCGGCGGGACCAATGCCGTGAACCGCATGATAGGGTCAGGGGTCAAGGGCGTTGAGTTTTGGGGAGTTAACACCGATCTTCAGGCTCTCTCCGTTTCTCTCGCGGACAACAAGCTTCAAATAGGCGCAAAATTAACGCGCGGACTAGGAGCTGGATCAAACCCTGAAGTCGGACAAAAAGCCGCGGAAGAATCAAGAGAAGAGATCAAGAGCGCGCTAACAGGCGCCGACATGGTATTTATCACAGCCGGCATGGGCGGCGGTACTGGCACAGGCGCCTCATCAGTGATCGCCGAAGTTTCAAAAGAATTAGGCATTTTAACTATCGCAGTGGTCACAAAACCATTCAGGTTCGAAGGTCCGGTTAGGATCTCGCAAGCCGAATCCGGCGTATCACTCCTTAAAGAAAAAGTTGACGCATTAATTGTTATCCCTAACGATAAACTTCTTCAAGTTGTTGAAAGAAAAACTTCAATAATTGAAGCATTTAAAGTTGCGGACGATGTCCTGCGCCAAGGCGTTAAGGGAATATCGGATCTTATAACTGTCCCGGGACTCATCAATCTTGATTTCGCCGATGTTAGGACGATCATGTATGAAGCAGGATCTGCGATGATGGGGATTGGCACTGGATCCGGCGAGAATCGCGCAGTTGAAGCTGCGGAGCAAGCCATCTCGAGCCCTCTGCTTGAAGAAACAATAACCGGCGCCAAAGGCGTCATATTCAATGTCACAGGCGGATCGGATCTAACCCTCTATGAAGTGAACGATGCGGCGGAAGTTATATACAACGCCGTTGATCCCGACGCAAATATTATTTTTGGTGCTGTTATCGACGAAAACCTAAAAGGCGATGTTGTTGTGACAGTTATCGCAACTGGCTTCAGGCCGGGAGCCAAAAAAGAAAAAGAATCAATGCCAACGACATTCCACAGGACGGCATCCCACGGAAAAGAACACATAGAACTGCCGCCATTCATGAGGGTGTGATCCGTGCACATACCAGACGGGTTTCTCGATCCAAAAGTTTCATCGGGGCTAATTGCCGCCGCAGCTGCGGCCCTATCTTATAGCATCTCAAAAGTCAGGGAAGCCGCAACAGTTCTTAAAACTTCAGAAGCTTATGCCTTAGCCGGCAATGCCGCTCAAAATATTTCAAGCAATGCCAAAAAAATATTATCCCGCGACGGGCAAAGATTATTTATTAAAATGGGGATGGTCGCTTCACTGATATTTATCGCGCAAATGATCGATTTCCGCATAGGACAATCGTCATCGGGGCATCTCTTTGGCGGAGTTTTTGCTTCGATCTTGCTTGGTCCATATGCCGGATCGATCGTAATGTCTTTGGTCCTGGCTATACAGGCGATATTTTTACACGATGGCGGACTAATTTCGCTTGGGGCAAATATTATAAATATGGCAGTAATTGGCGCAATGCTTGGTTACGGCATCTATTTTGTTCTCAAAAAAATAATTCCAGAATGGACTGCTATATTAATTGCAGGTTGGGCTTCTGTTGTTATGATGTCTATTGCCGGCGCGATTGAAACAGGAATTTATAGTATAGTCCGAGTTCATTTGGTGATCGGGATCGCCGAAGCGCTGATAACACTTGCGCTTGTAAATATTTTCCGTGCGAAAACCTCGGACTGAATGCCCAAATATTTCATTAAGACGTACGGATGCCAAATGAACAAGAACGATAGTGAACGGCTGGCGGGCGTTTTCGAGTTTGCGGGCTACGCGCCAACCGATGCCATAAAGACGGCTGACCTTGTTCTGGTCAACACTTGTGCCGTTCGCGAAAATGCAGAAAATGTCGCAATGTCTTATCTGATGTCTCTTAAAGGCGACAAGAAGAAAAATCCAAATTTGAAAGTTGTCGCTTCTGGATGTGTGGTAGCAATTCCCGAAGGAAATCTGAAAAAACAATTATCCCATGTCGATCTTTTCATAACACCCTCCGAGTATCAAAAACTTGCCGATTTCTTGGGAGTATCGCCATGTACATTTTCTCCCAAAAGAAGCGGCTCGATAACCGCATGGATCACGATCATGAATGGCTGTGATAACTTTTGCTCATATTGTATCGTTCCATATGTCCGCGGGCGCGAAAGAAGCATTCCTGCAGAGGATATCCTATCGGAAATCAAACAGCTGGGCCCACAATATAGAGAAATTTTCTTGCTTGGGCAGAATGTGAATTCATATAAGTATGGATTCGCTGATCTGATGAAAAGGATAGAGGCAATTATTGAACCTGCGGCTGAACGCCGCGGTTATGTTGGTGAGGAACCGCGAGCCGTGCCTGCCGGCAGGCAGGGTTTACTCGCAGGTTCCGTCAAAATTGATAGAATCCGCTTCATGACATCGCATCCAAAAGATATGTCTGATGAAATTATAGACGCGGTGCACGATCTGCCCCATGTTTGCGAATATTTCCATTTGCCCATCCAGCACGGCGATGATGAAATATTAAAAAGCATGAATAGGGGATACACAGTTTCTGATTATAAAAAAATAGTTGATAAGATCAGGAATAAGATACCTAATGCTGCGATCACTTCAGATATAATAGTCGGGTATCCCGATGAAAATGATAGCCAATTTCAGAATTCCCTAAATATAATAAAAGATATCGGTTTCGACGCTGTAAATACTGCGGTTTATTCTCCACGAGCAGGTGCTAAGTCCTCAAAACTAACAGATAATGTTCCCGCCGATATAAAAGTCCAAAGGCTAGGCGAAATAATGGAAGTTGTCGATGCAGTAGCGCTTGAAAGGAACAGTAAATTAATTGGCTCTGTTCAGGAAATTCTCGTTGAGCCCCCCTCTCTTTCTCCCCCTTATCAAGGGGGAGATGTCCCGAGCTCTGTCGAGGGGCAGAGGGGGTATAAAGGCCGCACCAGGACAAATAAGATAGTAAAACTATTTTCGGATCATTCGGACTTGATAGGCAACCTAGTCAATGTTAAAATAAAATCAGCAAAGAGCTGGATATTACAAGGAGAATTGACAAATGGCTAATTCTGAATTAAACGTTTTCTACGGAACGTCCCATCCCGAGCTTGGCGAGAAAATAACAAAGTATTTGGGTATAAACGCGGGGAAGATCAAGCTTTCGAGGTTTTCCGGCGGAGAAAATTATGTCCGGTTGCTCGACAATGTCCGGGGCCAATCAGCCGTAATAATCCAAACCTGCACCCAAAATGTGAACGACGATCTTATAGAGCTTTTCATTATAATCGACGCGATGAAGAGAGCTTCCGCGAAATCAATTACTGTTGTGATGCCGCAATTTGGATACGCAAGGCAAGACCGGAAAGCGGCTTCCCGCGAACCGGTCTCCGCAAGGCTTGTCGCCAATCTTTTGGAAACCGCGGGCGCCGATAGAATTATCGCAATGGATCTCCATTCGGACCAAATTCAGGGATTTTTTAATATCCCGGTGGATACATTGACCGCAATGCCGCTTTTTACAACATATCTTAAAGAAAAAAATCTTAAAGATATGGTGGTTGTAGCACCCGATACCGGCCGCGCAAAAGTAGCCAAAAAACTTGCCGACCGAATAGGCGCAAATCTCGCTATCCTCCATAAAGTCAGGGCCGAACACCATCAATCCGCCGTAACCCATGTTGTCGGTGAAGTTAAAGGAAAAACAGTGATCATTACGGACGATATGATAGATACAGCCGGAACGATTACAAACGGAGTTGCGGCGCTCAAAGCGGAAGGGTGCAACAAAGATATTTATGTCGTAGCGACACACGGGATATTTTCGGGGCCTGCGGTCGAGAGAATGGAAAAAGCAGGCTTTGCGGAAGTTGTCGTTACCGATTCGGTCCCAATATCCAAAGAAAAGCAATTCAAAGGTTTAAAAATACTGTCTTCTGCAGAGATATTAGGAGAGGCCATCAGGCGCAATTACGAACACAAGTCCATCAGCAGCCTTTTTGATTAATATGAAAAAAGTAAATATCGGAATATTAGGATACGGCACAATCGGTTCGTCCGTTGATAAGTTGGTAAAAGATAACCACGATCTTATCGCTCAAAGGACCGGTCTTGATCTGGAAGTCCTAAATATCTGTGATGTATCGCCAAAACTAAAACACCCCAAACTTGTCCGCGATGCCGGAAAGATCACAAGAAATCCTGAAATTTCCGTCGTGGTCGAATCGATCGGCGGGACAAAACCGGCCTTGGATTTCATATTAACCGCAATTGAAAATGGAAAACACGTTGTAACATCAAACAAAGAAGTTATGGCTCTTTTTGGCGATAAGATAATGGCAGCTGCGGCAAAACATGGAGTAGCGGTCCTCTTTGAAGCGTCCGTTGGTGGTGGTATTCCAATAATTGGTTCGCTTTCTTCGGATCTTGTCGCTAACGATGTGACCGAAGTTTACGGCATTGTAAATGGGACCACAAATTATATTCTCTCCAAAATGGAAAAAGAGGGCAGTGAATTTAGCGATGCCCTTAAAGAAGCCCAAAGCTTGGGGTTTGCCGAAGCTAATCCTAAAAAAGATATTGAAGGGTATGACGCGTCATATAAAGCAGCGATATTAGCTAGCGTAGCATTCCGAAAGATCATTAATTGGAAAGATGTTTATTTTGAGGGTATTACAAAAATAACCAAAGAAGATATAAGCTATGCCAAAGATATCGGATATGTAATCAAGCTTTTGGCAATAGCAAAAAAGACCGGCAATGAGCTTGAGGTCCGCGTCCATCCGACGCTTATACCAATTGATCATGCTCTTGCTTCCGTAAATGGCCCTATGAACGCTATTTATGTTAAAGGAAGTGCGGTCGGGGAGCTTATGTTCTATGGGCAAGGAGCTGGTGGCTTGCCAACTGCCTCTGCGGTGGTTTCAGATATTATAGCGGCCGTCGCAAATGACAAATGTCAAATGGCAAATGTCAAATTATTGAAAGCTAGAATTAAAAATATTGAAGAGATAAGCAGCAGGTATTATATCCGCATGATAACGCCTGACCACCCGGGTGTTCTTGCCCAAATATCAAAGGCATTCGCCGACAATAATGTTTCGATAGCCGCTGTTGTCCAGAAAGAGAATGCCGTGCCTGCCGGCAGGCAGGTTGGATATCTCGCAACTATTGTTATTACGACGCATGAGTCAAAAGATAAAGACCTGAATAACGCACTCGATAAGATCAAAAGATCAAAAATAGTAAAAACTGTATGCAATGTGTTAAGGATAATCTAGAAGGGAGAAATAATAAATGGCTATGATCTGCGACGAATGTCATATAAATCCGGCGACGGTGCATGTTACAAGGATTGTTAACGGAAAAAAAATAGTTAGGCACTTGTGCGCATCATGCGCCGAAAAGCTTGGCTTTATGCCGACAGAGTTCGGATTCCCGGGATTTTTCGAAATACCGGATATTTTTGCATCTCTTTTTAAACGCAGGCCGTCCGAGAGAATTTACGATTATTTCTCCGAATCCGCCCAAAAAGTCGTCCATTTGGCATCGGAGGAAGCTGGCAGGTTAAAACATGACCACCTTACTCCCGAACATTTGCTTTTAGGAATCATAAAAGAAGAGGGATTTGCTTCAAAGATATTGGCTGATCTCGGAATCAATAGTGTTAATCTTTTTTCCGACATTGAATCGCTTATCGGCCATGGCGAGGGCGGTAAAAAAGAAATAAGCTTGTCTCCTCGTTCAAAAAAAGTATTGGAGCTTGCTTATAACGCGGCTCGCGAATTGGGATTTAGCTTTGTAGGTTCGGAACATATACTTTTGGGGATAATCCGTGAAGGCGAATCAATTGCGGCGCAAGCATTGCACAAGAGGAAGATCAATTTTGATAAAGTTGTTACAAAGATAATCGAGAATATCGAAAAAGAACAAAAAGAAGAACCGCCGCAAAGAGAGATAGAGCCATTTGCCCAAGAGTTTGAAAGTCCTGAAGAGCCGGAAGAAGGGGAAGGCGGTCCCGGAATGTTCGGATTCCCCGGATTTGGCGGCGGAATGCCGGGCACTATGATGCAGCCTCCACCGCGAAAAGCTGCTCTTGCATCATTTGGGCGCGACCTGACAGAGGACGCAAAAAATGGAAAACTCGATCCGGTTATAGGCCGTGAAAAAGAGATAGAGCGCATTATCAGGATATTATCCCGAAGGACAAAAAATAATCCCGCACTCCTGGGCGATCCGGGCGTAGGTAAGACCGCGATCGTTGAAGGCCTTGCCGAGCGGATCATAAAAGGCGATGTACCTGATGTCCTAAAAGACAAAAAAGTATTTTCCTTGGACCTTGGCGGTATGGTCGCGGGGACCAAGTATAGAGGCGAATTTGAATCAAGGGTTAAAAAAGTCCTTGATGAAATATTGGCAAAAAAGAGGCAGATAATACTTTTCATAGATGAGCTTCATACTTTAGTCGGCGCCGGCGCCGCAGAGGGTGCGATAGATGCCGCCAATATGTTAAAGCCGGCCCTTGCCAGAGGAGAGCTTCAGGTAATTGGGGCAACAACAGTTGACGAATACCGTAAAAATATCGAAAAAGATGCCGCACTTGAGCGGCGCTTTCAGCCTGTAATGATAACCGAGCCTTCACAAGAATTAACGATCGAAATATTAAAAGGCATCAGGTCTAAATATGAAGAGCATCATGGAGTTAGGATCCCTGATCAAGCAATAATTTCTGCGGTTTCTTTATCCGATCGCTATATTTCCGATAGGTTCCTTCCCGATAAGGCGATCGATGTCATGGATGAGGCGGCAGCAAAAGTTAGGTTGCGATTAATTGCGAAATCTCCAGAATTAAAAGAGATCCAGAAAAAACTCTATGCGCTAAAAAATAAACAGCATGACAGCGTCGGCAAACAAAAATTTGAAGAAGCGGCAACCGACCGAGATGAAATAAAAAATCTGGAGAAGAAACAAAAAGAGCTCGAAGTTGATTGGAATGCGGAGAGAGTAAAACTTCCCGCGATAGTTACAGATGATGATATCGCAGAAGTCGTATCCGATTGGACAGGGATCCCTGTCGTTAAATTAACTCAAGCCGAAACGGAAAAGCTTATTCACATGGAAGAAACTCTCCATAAGAGAATTATCGGCCAAGAGGATGCTGTTGTATCGATCGCTCAAGCGATCAGGCGTGGAAGAGCGGGGCTCAAGCAGCCGGAGCGGCCCGTCGGATCGTTTATTTTTGCCGGACCAACGGGGGTAGGAAAAACAGAGGTCGCAAGGCGTCTTGCAGAATTTATGTTCGGCACAATGGACGCGATGATCCGCATCGATATGTCGGAATACATGGAAAAACATACGGTCTCCAGATTGATCGGAGCGCCTCCCGGATATGTCGGATACGAAGAGGGTGGGACATTGACCGAAGCTGTTAGGCGCAAACCGTACTCTGTTGTTCTTTTTGACGAGATCGAAAAAGCCCATCCGGATGTTTTCAATGTCCTATTGCAAGTACTCGATGACGGCAGATTGACCGATTCAAAAGGCAAAACTATCGATTTTAAAAATACCGTTATCATTATGACAACAAATATCGGGCAGAGAATGATAATTGAACGCGGTGCGATCGGCTTCCTGCCTCAAGAAGACCGCGAGCAGGATTACGAAAAGATGAGGGATATGGTGCTCGATGAGATGAAGAAAGAATTCCGTCCGGAGTTCTTGAACCGTGTCGATGAAACTATAGTTTTCCATCCGTTGTCGGACGAGGAATTAAAGAAGATCGCTTCGTTAATTATTGCCGATGTCGAAAAGCAGATGGAAGGACAGGGCATGCAGCTTGAAATAAATGACGAGGTAAAAGCGCAGATCGTGAAAGAAGGGTACGAACCGAAATTCGGAGCTAGGCCGCTGCGGCGTGCGGTCCAAAAGCTTATTGAGAATCCTTTGAGCAATCAAATTATCGAAGGTAAATTCAAGATCGGAGATAAGATAGGCGCAAAAGTATCCGACGGCAAGATCGTATTCGAAAGAATAGGAACTGCCGACATCAAGCCTAAGGCGAAGAAATCTGAAACGAAAGGCGATTTTCCCGAACCAAAAGTTGAAGAAACCAAAGAAGTTTCCGGCGAAGAGCGCGCAAAAAAGGGCCGAAAAAAGAGCAAATGAG
The DNA here is from genome assembly GCA_016223245.1 of Candidatus Saganbacteria bacterium. Lineage (NCBI taxonomy): Bacteria > Bacillati > Candidatus Saganbacteria bacterium. Next base: position 27,419 of record JACRPL010000008.1, read on the forward strand.
CTCATATAACCCGTTAGATATCGAACCACGTATCCAGGAATTGTGGGAGAAAAATCAATCATACACAGTTTTGGACTCTTCCGATAAGCCAAAGTACTACGATCTAGTCATGTTCCCTTACCCGTCCGGCAATCTCCATATGGGCCATGTCAGGAATTATGCGATAGGCGATGTGATCGCGCGCTATAAAACAATGAAAGGCTTTAATGTCCTTCATCCGATCGGATGGGACGCGTTTGGAATGCCCGCCGAAAATGCCGCCATCAAAAATAATACTCATCCCGAACCATGGACCGACCAGTGTATCGCGCGCATGAAAAAGCAATTGAAACGACTGGGCCTATCATATGATTGGAGCCGCGAAGTCAACACAAGCAAACCGGAATATTATAAATGGACTCAATGGATGTTCCTTTTGATGTATGAGAGGGGCTTGGCGTACAGGAAAGAGGCCGTGGTCAACTGGTGCCCAAAATGTGAAACTGTTTTGGCCAATGAACAAGTAAAAGAAGGAGCTTGCTGGAGATGCGATTCTATAGTTGAAGAAAAACAGCTAAAGCAATGGTTCTTTAAAATTACCGAATATGCAGACAAACTTTTAACCGATATCGATAAATTAAAGGGGTGGCCCGAGCCTGTTAAGATCATGCAAACTAATTGGATCGGGAAATCGGAAGGCTTAGAGATATCTTTTGCCATCACCCCCAGCCCCTCTCCCAATGGGAGAGGGGGGGCCGCGAGCGGAAGCGAGCGGTGGGTGAGGGTTTATACAACAAGACCAGATACGATATTTGGCGTTACTTATATGGTTCTAGCGCCGGAACACCCTATGGTTTCGGACTTATCCAATGGAACCCCATTTGAAAAAGCTGTAAAAGAATATCAAGAAAAAGTTAAACATGAATCTGTCCATGATAGGACCATAAAAGCTGAAAAAGACGGGGTCTTCACTGGAGCTTACGCTATTAATCCCGCGAATAACGAACAGATCCCGATCTGGATATCAGATTATGTTTTGATGGGGTATGGAACCGGAGCCGTTATGGCTGTCCCAGCTCATGACCAAAGGGATTTCGATTTTGCGAAAAAGAATAAACTGCCAATGAAAATCGTGATTTGCCCAAATTATCCCAACCCTATCTGCCCCGTTCTAACCGAAGCTTTTGAAGGGGAAGGGCACATGGTTGACTCAAAACAATTTGATGGGCAGAAAAGCTCGGAAACTCTTGATAAAATTGGGGACTGGTTGGTTGAGAAATGGATCGCTTCTTGGAAAACAAATTATAAGCTTCGTGATTGGCTTATTTCCCGCCAGAGATATTGGGGCGCCCCAATTCCTGTAGTTTACTGCGATAAATGTGCTTCGACAGGCTCAGCACAAGCTGGGATAGTTCCTGTTCCTATTAAAGATCTGCCGGTCAAGCTTCCAATAGACGTAAAGTTTACAGGAGAGGGCGGGTCGCCTTTAAAGAATTCGAAATCGTTCATTGAGACTACGTGTCCGAGATGCGGGACGCGGGATGCGAGACGCGAGACTGATACATTGGATACCTTCAATTGTTCATCCTGGTATTATTTCAGATATTGCGATCCCAAAAATAGCAGTGAGCCATTTAGCCGCGAGCTGTCAGCTAAATGGATGCCGGTTGACCAGTATATTGGCGGTATTGAACATGCCATACTCCATCTCTTATATTCGAGATTTTTTACAAAAGTCCTTTATGACGCGGGCTATTCGAGTACAAATGAGCCATTTACAAATCTTTTGACCCAAGGAATGGTCGTAAAAGACGGCGCCAAGATGAGCAAATCAAAGGGCAATGTTGTAGATCCGGATTATATTATAGAAAAATATGGTGCGGATACCGCGCGTTTATTTATTTTATTCGCATCACCGGCTGAACGCGAGCTGGAGTGGTCTGACGCCGGGGTAGAGGGGAGCTTTAGATTTCTGTCGAGAGTTTGGAGGCTCATAACTGAATTGACCCCATCTGTCCCTCGACAGAACTCGGGACATCTCCCCCTTGGTAAGGGGGAGAATGAGAGGGGGGCAAAAAAGACCCATCAAACGATCAAAGCTATCACTGAAGATATCGAGCGATTTTCTTTCAATACTGCAATTGCAAAACTTATGGAGCTCACGAATTCTTTTTACGAAAACTCTGCAACAGTTACAAAATGGGAACTGGAACAACTTATTTTGATGTTGTTCCCTTTTGCGCCGCATATTTCAGAAGAGTTGTGGAAGATAATGGGACATAGCGACATAGCAACAAAGCAACAGTGGCCTAAATATGACCCAGAGTTAATTATAGATTCGGAGATCACGATCCCAGTCCAAGTTAACGGTAAACTACGAGATACAATTACTTTGACAATTGAAGCATCCGAATCAGATGTTAAAGCGTTGGCCCAAAAGAGCGAAAAAGCGCAGATATTCCTTAAAGATAAGACTATTATAAAAGTGATCTATGTGCAAAAAAAATTAATTAATTTTGTTGTCAAGTAATTAAGCGGGGACTTTTGTTTCCAGGGTTTTGATCCTAACCTCATGATTTTCTATCTTTTCATCATGCCTTTTATATTGGGCATAAGCCATTTTTTGCTCAATAGACATATCTTCGAGCTTTTTAATGATTTTATCTTGGCCGGTAAGCATTTCATTTCTTAACTTTGAAAGGTCATCTTTGGTTGCAAAAGCCTTCAGATCCTCTTTAGTTGCGAAGACGTCCGAGAGTTTTTCAATATCTTTTTTTGTTGCGAAGACGTCCGAGAGTTTTTCAATATCTTTTTTTGTCGCGAAGACGTCCGAGAGTTTTTCAATATCTTTTTTTGTGATCGCCATGTTGCTTATAATTTTAACAACTTAAAAAGTTGTTTGCAAGCTATTTATTGTCTTCCAATCCCTTTCTATACTGAAACTCTTCCCAAATATATCCATAAAAGTTTGATTTCTCGGCTTTTTCTTCTATAAATTTCTGAAGCGTTGGGTGTCTCTTTATTAATCTGTATATTCCCTGCGCCAGCGGGTTCATCCCTAAAAATAACTTAATTTCCGTATTTGGATGCTTTTTGTAAAAGACCGCTGCTGACTTGCCCATGTGGTATTTTCTCTGGAACATTTCTCCTTGTGAGACAGGGTGCATATGGTGATTGACCGCTGTCGGCAAATAATACAATGGAACACCCAGTTTGCTTAAACGATACCCAAGCTCAATATCTTCCCATCCGTATCCCGCGAAATCGGCATCAAACACACCCGCATTTTTTATTATTGATCGAGGGATTGATAAATTACCCGTTAAAAAGTATGAAAACTTTAGTTTCTGCATAGGTTTGATCTTCTCTTTGATATATGGCTTGTTATCCGGATTTATTGTTATGCCTTCAAAGGCAGAATTGGGTTTCTTCCCATGGACTTTCAAATGTTCTTGCAGCAAATTCGCATCGGCGAGCATGTCCGCGTCGGTTAGAAATATTATTTTGCCCTTTGCTTCGTTAATACCTCGATTCCTAGCGCCTGGACGGCCAGTGTTTTCTTGTCTAATGTAAAGTAACGCGGGATGCGAGACGCGAGATGCGCGTGAAGAGTTGATTTCTTCTATCATTATATCTGTGCCGTCGGAGGACATGCTGTCGACAACTATTATTTCATAGAAGTAAGGGGAGAGGGTTTGTTTGAAAAGCGACTCGAGAACTTTTTTTAGATTGTCTTTTTGGTTGTAGGTACCAATAACAACGCTTAACTTTATTTCAGTCATTAAACTTATACCAAATAAGGGTCAAAATTGCGGAGAAGGCATCTTTCCACGAGATCTTTTTCCCTTCAGAAAAAGCCCTTCCTTGATATGAAATCGGCACTTCAAGTATTTTGTAATTTCTTTTTAATATTTTTGCGGTAATTTCCGGTTCCATGTCGAATTTCTTTGATTTGATATCAAGTTTCTTGGCAACATCAGCCGGCATCAGCTTATAGCAAGTTTCCATATCGGTTATTGTGCTTCCATATAGAATGTTTGTAAGTGTTGTCAAAAATTTATTTCCCAAGAAGTGCGATAGCGTCGAAAACGAGTGTTTGCCTAAGAAGCGAGACCCATAAACTACTTTTGCGCGGCCTTCAATTATCGGAAGCATTATTTTTAAGTATTCTTGAGGATCGTATTCGAGGTCAGCGTCTTGGATTATTATATAGTCTCCGGTGGCTTCTGCTATCCCTCGGCTTACGGCAGACCCTTTGCCCTGGTTTTTTTCTTGAAGGATGATCCTAATATCCTCTCCTTGAATCTGAGGATAAATGTCGCGTGTTCCGTCTGTTGAATAATCATCGACAATTATTATTTCTTTCTCAAGATTTACAGCTACTACGCGGTCGATGAGCGTTTTTATGGTATTCTTTTCGTTGTAAACCGGAATTATGACGGATAATTTCATGGTTCAATTATACCATTTCCTCATCATTGGAATCTCCTTTTATATAATTCTATAAGCGAGTTCGTTGAATAGTCGTATCTTGTTCTTTCGTTTATGAGTAATGGGGGAATTGAAAGCGATGGTGTTGCCAATATCTTTGCGATATTAATAGTGTATGGCATATTAAGCCCAACAAAATGGATAATGTTGATATCTTCTTTAATCAGCTGGTTATAAAGCTTGGGTATCGATGTCGCGAGGCCAATATCGACCACGTGATATCCATTTAGTGTCAGCTCTCGGAGGATCTCTTCTTTATTTGTAAAGATATTGACAGATTTCTTGAACCAATCGGCTCTTGATTCGGCAAGCGTATTGTTTCCTTTGCTTTCGATAAGATTTGAAATGGCGTCCAATACTTCTTCCGCCGATATTTCTTTTAAACAGTCATCGAATGGGCAATTTAAGGGGCGGCATTTTTGAGAACAATTAACAGCTTTTCTAATAATTATATGAGGCGTTTGCCATGGGCCCCATTCCGTCGGCTTTACAAATTTTGTTGGGAAAAGTGCAACCGTCGGAACATCGAGCGCTGCCGCAATATGCAATGGCCCTGTATCAACTCCAAGATATATATTGTAGCGCGAGATTATTGCGATCAATTCCGAAAGGGTCGTCCTTTCAACTAGATCGATAGGTTTATTTTTACAGATGCGGAGTATCTGCCTTACCGCTTGAGCTTCATTCTTTGAACCGGTCAAAATCATCTTGATGTTGTTGTATTTTTCGTACAGATGATCGATGACTTTCGCGTATCTTTCGGGAAGCCAAGCTTTGTTCCCGCGTCCGGTGCCCACATGAATGCCCAAAACAAAATCACTTGGACCGATATTGTATTCGCTTATGAATTTATCGACAATCTCTTTCTTAGGCGTTAAAGACATCGGGGGAGGGGTTTGGGGAAGCTCAATTCCCAATGGTTTTAACAATAAAATATTATGTTCAATCTCGTGAAGCGTCAAATCGCCCCATTTGCAATCGCCTCTCAAATTGTAAAATGGCGCAAGGAGCGGCTTTGAAATGTCTCCAACTCGTTGCTTAATGCCTGCGAATCTCGCAAGCAGGGCGTAGGGCAGTTCGTTGTAAAAATGTATGGAACAATCGAAGTTTTTTGATCTTATAAGATCAATATATCTCCTGAAATTATTTATCGATCCTATTTTGTTCAAGGCGAACCAATCTTCGATCACTTCGTCGACATTCTTGTTGCCGAGGAATATTTCTTTTGTATATGGCCTGCAAAGAACGGTTATCTTGGCTTCAGGATATTTCTTTTTTAGAAGATCAATGGCAGGCGTAATAAGAAGGCAGTCGCCGATCATATCGGGGCGGATTATCAGGATGTTTTTCATTGCTATTCGATTTTTGTTAGAAACTGATAAGCTGTTAGGATGTGGATATTTCCTTGTTTCTTCAGGATTAGGATGTGTTTGTCGCCGGTAATTAGGACATCTGCTTTGCCATCAATCGCACAAGCAACAATTAGATTGTCAGCCGGATGTTCCGTAACGAGGTCTACAACAGAAGAAACTTCAACAATTTTGGATAAAGCCAGGATATCCCGTTCGATAATATTTAATCTGGAGTCGGGAATTTTGAATTTATATTTTAGAATCTTCCTAATTTCCCAAAGAATGTATTCTGATATTAAAAGTTCGATCTTTTCGTTTCTAGCCAGTTCTATTATTTCTTTGAGTTTGCCACCAAAAAGAATTGCGGAAATATAAATATTGGTATCAAGCAAAATTCGCTTCATTATCTGGATCTTATTTCTTGGAGTGCCTTAAGGATGTCCTTTGGTTTTATTCTTTTTACTTTAGCAAATTCTTTTCCCCAAGCAAAGTTTTCCTCCCAGTAATCCTCTTTAGGCTTTTCTAATATAAGTTCTTTGCCATTTAATAACCGCACTACAAGCCAATCGCCATTTTTAATAGAAAAATTTCTCAATGTTTCTTTCGGTAATTCTATTATAAACCCTTCTTTAATGCTTGCTTTTTTCATGATATTATCTTAATTCATCTTCTTTGGAAAATCAAGGGCAAAAACCGAATCAAGGAAGCAAACATGCGTTTTATGTCAACAAATAACTCAATCCATTGAGTTATTTGTTCTTCATGCGTGGAGGTGAACGATCGGCAGTGCGCCTTCTATTCTGATCGGCGATTCCGATTTTTGGCGGATCAGAATGAATTGGTTCAACAGGAATATCATGAAAATAATCGCCATAAATATCTTAAATCTTTTCCTGTCGAATAATTTTGAAAAGATCCCGATGAATTGCGGGATCATCGCGCCCAAAAACAGCGTAAAGAAGAACATCGGCAGATAATGATATCTCCCCCAATTCAAAAAGGCATCCGCTTCGATCGCGGCCCGCCCGACAGCAAGCGCGATATAGCATATAATTATTGACGTCGAAGAAAAGGCGATCAGCCCTCTTTCCTTTAAAAGAGGGATTCTATCTTCTTTTTTGTTCAAAATAAAATACAGGAAAATAAAGAGCAAAAAAAACGCCAGCATAAATGCCAAAAAAGCGGCCATGCCTGTGGTATAAGGAAAAACGAGCGTCGAAAAGCCCAAGTTCTTAAAAACAAGTCCCAAAAATCCGAAAACGGCGTAAGAGGCCAGCCTTCCGGCGTCAAATGTCAAATGAGGCGCAGTTCCGGGGCTTAATAGATTGGAAAGGGAAAAAGTAAGATACACGGCAAGATAAGACAGCCAAACTAAAACATACGGCAGAAAAAATAATATTTTTTCTTTTAACGCTTTTTCTTTATCTAAAACTAAAAAGTAGTACAAAAAAATGAACACAATGCCAAGGAACCCGCTCATATAATTCATCGGCATGAAAAAAGAAACGGCGATCGATGCGAAATAAAACCCTTTTTTCTTTTTAATCGCGCTGTGATGAAGCAGCAGGAAAGTGGCCAAGATCGCCAAAAAAGGATATGCCTGTCCCAGAGCCGAGGGCCAATGCAGTATCTCGAAATAGGCCGTATTTAGCGCGTAAAACAAGGTAAGTAAAAAAGCCATGACCGGCCTTGAAGAAAAGACGGCTTTAAGAAAATATAGTACAAGCAGGGAAGCGATCGCATGCATTATTATTGAAAAGCACATAAATGTGAAAATATTGGCACCAAAGATCTTCAGCATCGCGAAATAAACAGCTTTGCCGATCGGGGCAAAATGCCCGTTATCGGGAACAAATAAAGACCCGAAAGAGAAGCTCCCGCTTTGTACCTTGTTTATAAATGTCCAATCATCCATGAAAAAATCGTTGTTAAAAAGGATCGGCCACCAAAATAGTACGATTAAAAAGACGATCGATATAATTTGGAAATAACGATTTGAGAAAACTTTCATATTAGCTAGTATACTCTTTCTTGCAAAATTTATTAATAGAGTCAATGATATTGCCCCAATATAAGTCTGGGCCAAAATCTTTGATGTTTTGTTTTATTTTGTTATAATCTTCCGAATTATCAAGCAATGACAATATTGCGGAAGCATATGCTTGCAGAGCATTTGCGGGAACAACTTTTCCCAAATGATTGTCTTTTACCAATTGGCTTATCGGGTCCCCATCGGTTGTTATAATTGGAAGTCCAGCCCAAATATAATCAAGCGCTCTCGTTCTCCATGCATATCTTGTTTCAATATTATTTTGATGCGATACGATGCCTATATCAGACTCCAGCAGCCAATTTGCTCTTTCGGAATATGGCGTCAATTCGTTAATAAAAAATATTTGTTTATTGAACAATCCAAGCTCTTTTGCCAATTGGATGGCTTTTAGTGCTGATCTTGAAGGGCCTTTAAACACTAATTTGATATCGGATCTAGTTTTCGAAATGATCTTTAAAGCTTTGATCGGAGTTAAAGGATCCAGCCATTCCCATATTCCGCCCCACCAGAGAACAACTTTGTCGCTTTCACTTATTCCGGGAATAATGCCTTTTATTGCTTTTTTTGTTTGATTGGGAGCATCTTTGGGAATACCAATGGGAACGATGCCAACTTTATCGTCCAAGTTCGCGTCGGCAATTCCTGCCATAAGCATCATGCCGATATACATGTCTTTTTGTTTTTCGTTGGCGCAAATAAAGTACTCTCCTGCGAGGAGAAGGTCTTTTATCCCTCTCATACTTTGTTTGTGGTCGATCTTTTTTCCTGAGGCAATATCTTCGATAAACCATGGGCCATAAAGATCGATAATTAGAGGTGTTTTGATCTTAGATAAACCTATTGCGCGCAAAATCCTGCCGTGGGTGATGATAAAGTCATATTGATTTAGCGCTTCAATAAACTCAGGATTGGGAATGGATGCTTTCAGAATAAAATTAATATACTTGAAAGCTGCAATCTTTAAAACTTTGACAGCGGAAGGAGGCGTGAAATCTTTTTCAACATATTCTCCCGACAACGTCACATCGTGGAATTTTGATAATGCTTTTGAAAGTTCATAATATCGAAGGATCGGCCCCGACATGTTATTGCTCAAAGGGAAGTCCACTAATAATAATATTTTACTCATTTTAATAATTCTTTCGCTGCGGCAACAAGTTCTTCTGGTTTAATTACCTCTAGGCAATAGTTTTTTGTGCATTCCCTGTGCGAACATTTCAGCTTACAATCGTTTTTGCTTCTTATAATTATATTCCGATCCATCCAAGGGGACCATCTTATCGGCTTCACGTCGTTTGCGGTATAAATAGCGGCAACAGGAACTTTTAGAGCCGCCGCCGCGTGCATTGGCCCCGAATCAACACCAATAAAAACGTCCATCTTGCTTATTGCAGAGAATAATTCTTGGATCGACAGGTTTGCCACAAGATCAATATGGGGATCCTTTGTGTAATTCTTAATTGTTGTTAGCATCTCCTTTTCTCTTTCTCCGCCGAATAAGAATACTTTGCAGGATAATTTTTCTTGTAATAGGTCGGATATCTTGGCATAAGTTTCGGGAAGCAAGGCTCGATTGCCGCCGCCAGTACCTATGTGAATGCCTATAAACTTTTCATCTATGTCTTTTGGCGGCAATAAGCTTGATATTTTGCTGTCAGCCGATTTGTCGAGATCGATCCTAAGCGGGAAATCGCATTCTGTTATCCCAAGCGAACCTAATAATCTTGAATAAAGTTCGATATGGTGTTTCGTATCATTCCCGGAATTAATATATACGCCATAATTATATATCCATCCGTACAGAAGCCTGTTTTTGTCGCCTATCCTATGAGGGATCCCGGCGAGAAGCATCAATAATGCGTATTCCGGCCTTGGATTGTCCTCGAAATTTATTGCAAGATCAAATGCCTCTTTCTTGACTTCGTTAAGCATAGGAATAAAATCTTGCTTTAACATGAACCCGTCAAAATCGCTGTTATTCTTGATTATTTCCTCCATTGGATGCTGTAAAAGGATATAGACCTTCGTCTTTGGGAATTTTGATTTTATGGCGGAAGCGATAGGGGTTAAAAGGATCGTATCGCCCATCATTTCAGGGCGAATAAGAAGTATTTTTTTAGGATAGGCTTTTATAAGCTTCATATACCTTGTCTGCAACTATCTTCCAGTCAAAAATCTTGCCGCGAGATAGGCCGTTTGTTGTAAGAGAACGCGCTAGTCCCGGATCTTGCCTGATGCTTGTGATCTTTAATGCAAGATCGTTTGGATCTTTCTCTTTGAAGACAAGCCCTGCATTGCCTATTACTTTTGGGATCTCGCCTGACGATGAGCCGATCACGGGAACTCCGCAAAGCATGGCTTCAACCAATACTCTTCCAAATTGCTCTTTCCAATTTTTTGTAGTTCTTGATGGCAATACAAAAACATCCAATGCGGAATAGTATTCGTTGATCTCGTTTGGCGTTACGGCATCGATAAAAGTTGCGTTTTGAGCTATGCTCTTGAAATATTCTCGGTCGGGGCCGTTGCCGATGAACATAAGTTTATAATGGAAAGCAAGTTTTTTGCATGCTGCGATAAGGTCTTCAATTCCTTTTTCTTTGATCATTCTGCCAAAATATCCGATAGTGAATTCTTTTAGCCCAAGTTTATCCTTTATACGAGCAGGGTCTTGCGGTGAGAATAATTTTGTTTCTATCCCGGGATATACCACATGGATAGGTTTTTTGTATCCCCAATGGAGAAGCACATCTTTCATTTCTTCCGCACATGCAATGGCTGCCGACGATCTTTTAAAAGTCCAATTTTGCGTCCGAATCCAGCTTTTTTGGTATTCTTCAACTTGGTTTTGGAATGTTTGGAAAATTAATTTTGCCTTGGGGCATATAATGCTTGACCATAAGTCCATATAGGCCGCTATATTGTGCCATGGCTCTTCGAACATATGGATTATGTCGGGTTTGACCTTGAACAGATAGTAGGGCAGAAGGGGATAGAATCCGATCAAGATATCTTTGGGATAAAAAAGATATCCCACTATGATCTTGTATTTCGCATTTTTTGGGATGAAAGCCTCGACATATCGGCTGCCTTCGACATTTCCTTTCGGCATGAGGAGGGTTATTTCCAGGTCGTTATGCTCGGCAAGTTCCGCGATATATTTTTGATAAGTTTCAACGACCGCGGCATGCCAGATAAATAGTACTTTTGTTTCCCTCACTTTAACATATCCGATATGTCATGAGATATTTTTATAACCGATCCCACAACCCCCATGCGCTTTTGCCCCGTATTCGCCATATATTCCTGCCGCTGTTTGTCGTTTAGTATTTCCCAAACCTCTTCAGCGACTTTTACAGGCTCCCTTTTTGTTAAAGCTAGCGCCTCGCCTAGCAATTGTTTTTGTGCTCGGGCAAATTTCTTGTTGTATTGTGATCCACGACCGACAAATGCCACGACTGGTTTTCCGATCCCTGCCGCTTGTTCGTTCCCCGTCCCTGATAGCCCAATAACTACATCGGAGCTATAAATTACGTCTTCAAAAGGCTTTATGTCAAAACCTGCGACTAAATCCCGATGTGGGAATCGGGACAAGCGTCGCGGTTTCGAGCTTGTTAAAGCCAGCAGAAAGTTGAGCTTATTGTCGATTTTTTTTAATTCAATCAAGATTTTTTCAAAATCTTCAATATTCCTGTCAATATCGGCTTCCCTTGTACCTGGGAGGAATCCAATTACCCTCTCTCTTCTCTCCCCCTTAGCAAGGGGGAGATGTCCCGAAGGGGCAGTGGGGGTAAGCCCATCCATAAGAGGATTTCCCGCATAAATAGCGTTTATTCCATATTTCTTTAGGCTTTCGGCTGTTATTTCATCTCGAGCGTAAACTTTTTTCGCATATTTCTTCAAAATATATTTTTCGAAAAAAGTGTAATTGAATCCCAGAGAGTGATAGTATTCGGATTTGTTGACGCCGACAAAGATAAATGGAGTTCTCGTAAGAAGCGCTCCGACAATTGGGACAAAATCCCCGATCGACACAACAAGGTCGAATTCTCCTCTTAGAGAGATAAGTTTCTTTATTTGCGAATGGAATAAAGTGAAAAGCCCATTAATTAGATCTTTTGGCAGGGCGAAGAAATTCCTTAAAGAAAACCCTCCACCAGGAAGAGCTCGCCTTGGTTCGAGAATTTTCACATTTAGATCTTTGAATTCTAACCCTTCACCTACAAGAGGGTAAACTGAAATATCAAATCCCTGGGGCAGGTTTTTTATTATCCTTGCCGCAGTTTGGTCTTCACCGTGTCCGTTAGTGAGAAATAGAATTTTTTTCATCTTTAAATTGGAGGTCGTAGAGCTTTTTGTAAAGCCCGCCACCTGCTATCAATTCGGAGTGTGTCCCCGATTCAATTATCCTTCCCGAATCCAGAACGATGATCTTGTCGGCATGCTGGACAGTGGACAGCCTATGGGCTATGACAAAAGTCGTGCGGTTTTTCATGAGCTTGTCTATGGCGTCCTGGACAAGCTTTTCAGATTCCGTGTCAAGGGAGGAGGTTGCTTCGTCGAATATAAGTATCCTCGGATCCCTCAAAAGTGCTCGCGCTATTGCGATCCTTTGCTTTTCTCCGCCGGATAGCCTAACTCCTCTTTCTCCGACCAATGTCTCATATTTTTCCTGAAGGGCGCTTATAAAGTCGTGTGCATTGGCCATTTTAGCCGCTTGTTCTATTTCTCTGTCCGTCGCGTCGATCTTTGCATAGAGAATATTGTCCTTTATCGACCCAGAAAATAATATCGTTTCCTGCGGCACAAGGCCCATAAACCTGCGTATATCGAAAATTTTCAGGTCTCGGACATCGTTGCCGTCGATCAATATTTGGCCGGAAATTACATCGTAAAATCTCGGGAGAAGGTTTACCATTGTCGATTTCCCGGATCCGGACCTTCCCACGAGGGCTATTATTTCTCCGGCGTTCATCTTGAAGCTGATATCTTTTAAAACGGGAACTTTGTCGTCATATGAAAAATAAACATTTTTAAATTCGACATTTCCGTCGATGTTTTCGAGATGTTTTGCGTCGGCTTTTTCCACTACTGTCGGCTTGATGTCGATAACCTCAAAAACCCTTTCGGCCGATGCCATTGCCGATTGAATGGATGTTGAAATAGACCCAAGGCGGGAAACTGGATCAGCTAGAAGTGCGATCCCCGTGAAAAAAGCTATTAAGTTCGCGCTTGAAAGTCGTCCTGCGACAACCTCAAGTCCCCCGTACCAGATCAATGTTAGTATCACGAACATTTGGATAAAGGACAGGAGAGGCGTTTGGGTCGCGTATATTTGCGCCTGTTTCATCAGTATCCAGAAATTATTTTCGTTCTCGAGCCTGAATTTTTCGACCTCATGTTTTTCCATCGCGAAAGATTTTACAACTCTAATTCCTGAAACTTTTTCCTGAAGTATAGATGAGACATCGGCCACTTTGCTTTGCGCGCTATGGGAAACTTTGTGCATTTGGTTGCCAAAATGGGTTATGAATAATCCCAAGATCGGGATCACGGTAATTGTAATAAGAGTTAAATGCCAATTTAGGTAGCACAAATATGCCAATACGCCAAAAAGCGTCAAGATATTCGGGGTCATTTCGGTTATAGTGTTAACGATGACTGATTGTATGTTTTGGATGTCGGACAATAGCCTGGACAATAGATCTCCAGTCCGCCATTTAGCGAAAAAATCAAAGGACATATCCTGCATATGGCGATAAACCTGAAGCCTCAAGTCCGTTACGACCCTGTATCCCACAAAATTCATAAGGTATCCTTGCCCGTATGCCGCAAGACCCCTAAAAAAATATACTACAAGGGCCGAAAGCGCTATGATATTTAAAAGGCCAAAATCCTTATTCCCGATCGCTTCGGATATTTTGCCCACCAGGGGAATTATCGAAATGTTCGCCATCGCGAATATTGCCATGCATAGAATAGCCGTGGCTACTTCTTTGTTATAAGTTTTAATATATGAAAGCAGTCTTTTAAAGGTTTTCATTTAATATTGTTTGTACGATCTTCTCGGATGAATTCGACGGCTTCAACAGATCTTTAAGATTACGCGAAGTAGTATCCAAACAATCTTTATCGTTAAGCATTTCTAATATCTTGTCCGCCGTATTTTCTGGGTCGATCTTGCCCCTGATCTCGGGGACAAGCTCGTCATCGGCTAAAATGTTAGGAAGTGCGAAATATTTTGTCCGTGAATTGGCGATTTTAACTAATATTTTCTTTATAGCATACCCTAAAATAGGGATCGATGTTATGTAATGGGCGAGCCCTTCAAGTGGAATATCTTCGGGTTTATCAAGCGGGAAGATGACAAGCATTGGCAATCCAAGGGCCGCAATTTGCGCAGTGTTCGTTCCCGGGATCGTTACCACTAGCTCTGCGGCTGTAATTGAATCAAATGGCGTGAAAACATCGAAAATCGCGTGTTCTTTGAATGATTCGATATCTTTCATTGAAGTGAATGGCGAAACGATAAGCATAAGCAATATATCCGGATCTGTTTTTTTGAGGATCTGTCCGATCTTTGCGTATAATGGCAATAAATGTTTTATTTCCCAAAGTCGGCTCCCAGGCATCATGGCAATAACTTTTCTGGAGCTTTCTATCTTCCATTTTTCTTTGGAAGCTTCTTTTGAAAGAGTCGGCATTGGTTCCGCCATTAGGTCTGATACTTCGATAAGTTTTTGTTCGGGGATCTTGTTCTTGAATAATTTGCGATAGGGGACGAAGAACTTTTCAAAAGCCATTGTCCAAGAAACGGTTTTGTTAGCCAGATACGCGTAGGCTTTGTATCCAAGCTTTTTGGAAATAAGAGTTGCGTGAAGCAAATCTCCGCCCAAAAATAAAACTATGCCCTTATACTTTAAAGAAAGATTATTAGGCAATTGTCCGCCGATCAGCCATTTTTTGTATTGATCGGCCGTAACTATCGCATCGGCTAAAACATAGTTCTTCACATATTCAATCTCGTTGCCCGATGAATATTGGCATGGGGTCAAGAACACTATAATGCGGGCATTATGCGCTTTCTCTTTGAATTTTTGGGCAATTGGCCTTACTAATGCGGAGAGTTCGCCCGGGCTATTTGCGACAAGAATGATATCAATATCTGTCATGTTTATACTCTATATTATACCAAAAAATAGGGGGCTTTAGTAGCTTAATTCGGATACGATAGCTTGAGCTTTGCAAGGGACATTTTTTGGTTTTAATGTTGAATGTTTGACAGCAACGTCTGGGTCTTTAAGCCCATGGCCTGTTAGGATGCAAACTATTACCGATCCATCGGGGATCTTTTTTTCATTTCGATATTTCAGGAGACCCGCGACTGATGCTGCCGATGCCGGTTCGCAAAAAACCCCTTCGGTTGAAGCAATTAAATTGTAGGCTTTGAGTATTTCTTCATCTGTTACCGATGATATTGATCCATTCGATTCCTCGGCGGCGGCGACTGCGCCTTTCCAAGAAGCCGGGTTCCCGATCCGAATTGCAGTAGCTATCGTTTCAGGCTTTTCGATCGGGTGTCCTAAAACGATAGGGGCGGCGCCGGCAGCTTGGAATCCCATCATTTTTGGCAATTTGCTTATTTGCTTTGCGGTATAATATTCTTTATAACCCTTCCAATACGCAGTAATATTCCCCGCATTGCCGACAGGGATAAATTGATAATCCGGAACGGCTTCCAATTGGTCGCAAAGCTCAAACGCTCCGGTTTTTTGGCCTTCTATTCTATAAGGATTGATCGAGTTTACAATCTCTATCGGGTATTTTTCGCCGAGTTCTTTGACCAAATTCAAGGCCTGGTCAAAATTGCCGTCTACTTCAAATATTTTTGCTCCATACATCATAGCTTGAGCTAGTTTTCCAAGA
The DNA here is from genome assembly GCA_016223245.1 of Candidatus Saganbacteria bacterium. Classification (NCBI taxonomy): domain Bacteria; kingdom Bacillati; species Candidatus Saganbacteria bacterium. The sequence goes on from JACRPL010000008.1 coordinate 43,220, forward strand.
GCGATCTTGCCTTTTGGTATAATTACTACGCAATCAAGCCCGGCTTTAGCGGAATATGCTGCGGCGGATGCCGAAGTATTTCCTGTTGACGCGCAAATGACAGCTTTTCTCTTTTTTTCAAGTGCTTTTGAGATCGCCAGGCACATTCCCCTGTCCTTAAACGATCCCGTAGGGTTTGCGCCCTCGTATTTCAAATAAACTTGGCATCTAGTAGTTTCCGACAGGTTTTTTGCAAAAATTAACGGGGTATTCCCTTCGTAAAATGTAACAATAGGAGTGTCATCCGTAACCGGAAGATATTTTCTATAAGTTTCGACGACGCCTTGGTATCGCATTGTTTCAATTATATAGGGTCAAGGGGCAAGGGGCAAGAGTTTATTGTTCGCCTCGCAATTTCCATGTTATAATCTTTAACAAATGTCCTGGAAAATTAGATATTCAAATCACTTGAGGGAAAGGATAAAGATCAGGGAACTGCCTTACGATTTGGCGAAAGATATTCTGATTTATGCCATTGAACGATATTATGATACAATTACTCATTATTTGATCGCCCTGGGATCAGGAAAATATAAAGGGAAAAAGCGCAATTTTGCGGTAGTTTATAAAGAAGATTTTGAAAATAAGGTCCTCGATGTGGTTACGATCCATCCTTTAAAGCATGGGCAAAAAGAAAATCGGGTTATTAGCAGGAGGTGGGTTAGGAAATGAAAAAACCAAACGTTTATTTTGACAGCGATAGCGATGTCCTCTATATTGTCACCAAAAAAGGCGCAGAAGAAGAGTTTGTCGAAGTTGCCAAGGGTGTAAATGTCGAATTGGATAAAAATAAAAAAGTGATAGGGATCGAAATTCTTGATGCCTCAAGATCTTTAAGCCAATTTATTAAAAAAGCCCATCTAAAAAGAGCATAATGAAATATTCATCACAGCGCGGCACTCGCGACATTTTGCCTGAAGATATGCCCGTTTGGCACGCAATAGAAAATACATGCAAAACTCTCTTTGAATTATACAATTATCACGAGATAAGAACCCCAATTTTTGAAGCGACAGAGTTATTTACGCGCTCAATTGGACAGGAAACCGATATAGTTTCAAAAGAAATGTACACTTTTACCGATAAGGGGGAAAGAAGTTTAACATTAAGACCTGAAGCGACGGCTCCTGTTGTCCGAGCGGCGGTACAAAACAACCTAATTTCGGCAAATAGAATAACCAAACTCTATTATGTCGGCCCGATGTTTAGATACGAGAGGCCGCAAGCAGGGCGTTATCGCCAATTTTACCAAGCTGGTGTTGAGGCATTTGGCCCCAAAGATCCCGCGTTAGATGCCGAAATTATCATCCTTGCGCATGAGATCCTTTCGCACCTTGGCATACAAGACCTCGAAGTTGATCTTAATTCTGTCGGCTGTGAAAAATGCAGACCGGCATATCTTGAAAATGTTAAGAGCCATTTTTCAACCCATCTGGAAGAGATGTGCGAAGATTGCAAGAACAGGGCGGAACATAATCCATTGAGGATTTTTGATTGCAAAAACCCGCAATGCAAAGAATATATAGAAAAAGCTCCGGCAGTATTTGATAGCCTATGTTCCGAATGCAAAGACCATCTTGAAAAAGTTATTTCAAATTTGGACCTATCTAATATCAAGTATAAAATAAACAAAAGATTGGTCCGCGGGCTTGATTATTATACCGGAACTACATTTGAGATAATCTCAAAACAGCTTGGCGCCCAAAATGCCATCTGCGGCGGGGGACGATATGATGATCTAGTTTCAGAACTAGGCGGATCTTCGGTCCCGGCTGTTGGTTTTGCTTTTGGCATCGATAGGCTTGCAGAGATACTAAAAAACGCATCTCTCATCACGCATCACCTGCCTGCCGGCAGGCACGGCGCATCTCGAAAACTAATTTATATTGCAGCGCTTGGAGATGATGCTCAAAAAGCCGCAATGGATCTGTTGCAGAAGATCCGTAAAATGGGAAGGATTGCCGAAATTGATTATTTTTCGCGCAATTTGAAGTCTCAATTGAAAGAAGCCGACAGGTTAAAGGCAAAATACGTGATAATAATTGGGGATGACGAATTAAAATCTGGGAATTTGATCCTGCGAAACATGGAAAAGGCGACCCAGGAATCAATACCCATACCTAAAATGTTGGAAAGGATAAATCTGCTATGAAGCGAACAAATAATAACGGAGAACTAAGATCATCGCATATAGATTCCGAGGTTTATCTTTTGGGTTGGGTCCACAGAAGGCGCGACCATGGCGGACTGATTTTTATCGACCTTCGCGACAGGACGGGGCTAGTCCAAGTTGTTTTTTACGCCAAAGATAAAAAACTAATAGCGGAAGCATCGAAGCTTCGTTCAGAATTTGTTGTGCAAATTAGCGGAAAAGTCGCAGCTCGTGCTCCGGAAGCTGTCAATAAGAATATATTGACCGGCGAGATAGAGGTTATCGCAAGCCATCTTGAAATATTAAACATGTCAAAAACTCCACCTTTTGAAATTGCCGATGCGACAACCGAGCCCGATGAAATGGTCAGATTGAAATATAGATATCTTGACCTTAGAAAAGACAAAATGCGAGAGAATTTGATCTTCCGCCACAGGATAATAAAATCAATGGCGGATTATCTCGATAACCAAGGATTTTTAGAGATCGAAACCCCATACTTAACGAAATCAACGCCGGAAGGCGCAAGGGATTTCTTGGTGCCAAGCAGATTGAATCCGGGAAAGTTTTTTGCGCTCCCTCAATCGCCCCAGTTATTCAAGCAATTGCTTATGGTGTCCGGCATGGAAAAATACTTTCAAGTTGTCAGGTGCTTTAGGGACGAAGATCTTCGAGCCGACCGCCAGCCCGAATTTACACAATTAGACATCGAAATGTCGTTTGTTACCCGCGAGGATGTCATCAACGTTATTGAAGCGATGATGAAGCATACGTTTGAAAAAATCGGAAGAAAGATCGAGCTTCCGTTCCCTCGATTGACTTGGGATGACGCGATGAATAAATACGGATCGGATAAGCCCGATACCCGCTGTGGAATGGAGCTCGTCGATATCTCCGACCTTGTCGTTGACACTGGATTTTTAATATTCGCCAAAACCGTTGAAAAGGGCGGGGTTGTTAAGTGTATCAATGTTAAAGGCGGAGAAAAGCTTTTATCAAGGACCGATCTTGAAAAGCTCGAAGCCCATGCAAAAGAATATGGTGCAAAGGGTTTGGCTTGGATGAACCTGACATCAGATGGAGTTAAATCCCCCATAGCCAAATTCTTTAAGTCGGAAGAATTAGAATTGATATTTACAAGGGCAAAAGCTGAAACAGGCGATGTTCTTCTATTCGCGGCGGATATATTTGAGATAGCGTGTTCTGTTCTTGGCGCTGTTAGATTAGAACTCGCTCGAAAACTGGATCTTCTAGATAATACAAAATTTAATTTCTTATGGGTCATCGATTTCCCGTTGTTTGAACACTCGGATGTCGAAAAACGATGGGTTTCGCGCCATCATCCTTTCACGCTACCTCAAGGGACCCTTGATGATATTGAAGAAAGGTTTGCAAAAGATCCATCAAAGATGAGGGCGCAGGCTTATGATTTCGTATTGAACGGAATTGAGCTTGGCGGCGGGTCTATTCGTATCCATAGGACAGATATCCAGCAGAAAATACTCAAGATCTTGGGATTTTCCGAAGAAGAAGCCCGCAGAAGATTTGGATTTCTTCTGGAAGCGCTGGAATTTGGCGCTCCTCCACACGGCGGCATTGCTTTAGGTTTAGATCGAATGGTCATGATGCTGGCGGGTATGGATTCGATAAGGGATGTAATTGCTTTCCCAAAAACACAATCGGCAAGCGATCCTATGAGCGGCGCACCGGATATTGTTGATCCGATGCAGTTAAAAGACGCCCATATCAGATTGATATAAACTCTAAATACTAATATCGAAATACTAAACAATATTCAATTCAAAAATTCAAATCTTCAAAACAGTTTTGGTCATTAGATAGTATGATTTGGGGTTTGTTTAGGATTTCGGATTTAGATATTAGGATTTATTTTTAAGTAATATGCGTCTTTCGATTTTTTAAGCTTTCCAATCTTCCACGCATAGTTTAGCGGCATTGTGCTTTCCTTGAAATCGGGCATTTTGTTTAAAATGTCAGCCCAAGCATTTCTTGACAATTTGTGCTCGAATATCTTGTCTATTGGCTCTGTTGTAATTACCATGTCTCGGCCGTCGCTTGTAATTATCCGAAAAGAAGCAAAAATCGGCGATGAGTTCTGAGCCCCCTTTTTATCGAATGCCGCCGCATAAAAAATGATTTCCGGATAAAGAGTTTTGATAGGGATGCTTACAACATATTTTCCGTTAATGGTACTGGCTTTTATCGATCTCCAAACTTTTGCCGTCCATCGGTCGACACTCGAAACCGAATAAAATAATTTAACCGATGTTATCTCATCCGACCCATCCGCTGATAATTTAAATATGACGTTGTTCCCGGACCTGAAAACATTCTCGATCGAAATCGTCGGGAACCCTTTCCCCCCTTTTAATTTGTGATCGACCCACTTAAATATCGTATTTTTCATGTTTGGAAGGATATTATGTTTAATGTTCGCAAATAAAGACAAAGTACATTCGACTTCGATCGACTGGTAGGATCTGATAAAATTTGGCAAATAAAAACAATGGTCGTTGGTACCTGTAATATAGTAAAGGGGTGCGTGCTGGGTTTTTAAATATTGCCTAGCGTCAAAGCTGCTGTTGTAAATTTTTAATTCTGTCGAGGTTAATCTTTTATCGAACCATTCCTGCCAAGTTGACCCTTCATCCAAGAATCCCGACCCGAACACCGGGACAGCCGCCGCCAAACGGTCATCCGTCCCATTGGATAAAAGAGTGATCACTCCGCCCCAAGATACGCCTACCATTGCAATTCTCTTATTCACAAAGGATTGTTGTTCCAAGAAAGTTATGCCGCATCTCGCGGCGCGCACCGCATGATACAGGTAATTATATGAAAGGTCGGGTTCTACCCTGAATAATATCGGGACGTCCATGTCGGGACCCGTTGACCTTGATGCTTTTCTTCTAAATCCATGGCCCGGAAGGTCGATCGAAAGTGCCGCGTATCCTCTTTTTGCCAAACTAACAGCGTATGAAGCATCCGCTCCGCCTGCGCCTCCGTGGACCAATACAACTCCTGGCATACCCCAAGGCCGAAGTTTTTTTGGATAACAGAAATAACCAAATATTGTTACCGGCTTGCCTTCAAAAGAACTGCTGACGTAGGTTATTTCATTTATTGATATCCCGTTTTTAACTTTACTGAAAAGTATCTTTGAATTGATATTTTGGGGCAGGTTCCACAAGCTTTTGTCATAGGCAAAGCTTCCCATGCCGGTTATCAATACAAATATCGCGGCGAACAATATCTTTTTCATTGGTTTTATTCTAGCACGGCATAATCATAAATTGACCAGTGTATTTATTATTGTTAGAATGGATGTTATATGACAGTAACAATCGTTGTCGGGTCGCAATGGGGAGACGAAGGGAAAGGGAAGATAACAGACCTATTATCCCATGATATGGATATGGTCGTCCGCTACCAAGGCGGGAACAACGCAGGCCACACGGTTGTGATCGGCGAAGCGGTTTTCAAGCTCCACTTGATCCCATCGGGCATCTTCTATAATAATGTACTCTGTGTAATAGGAAATGGCGTTGTGGTCGATCCAGCTGTCCTTCTTGAAGAAATCGATTTCCTTAAAGGAAAAGGATATTCTTGCGAGAATCTTAGGATCTCGTCGCAAGCCCACGTTATTCTTCCATATCACAAAGATATGGATATCGCACAAGAAAAGAAGCATGAAGCGGGGAGAATTGGAACTACTTGCCGCGGTATTGGACCTTGTTATGTGGACAAATTCAACAGGCGCGGGATCAGGATCACAGATCTTTACAACCATAAAGTCCTCAAAGAAAAACTCGAGTGGAACTTATCCGAAAAAGGCTTCTTGCTCAATAATTTCTACAACATGAAAGTTAAGTATAACTTAGAGGATATTCTAAACGAATATTTGGGATACGCTCATGCTATTAAACAATATGTCACGGATGATTCAACTTTCTTGGTCAATGATGCGGTTGCAAAGAGAAAGAATATTCTTCTCGAAGGCGCGCAGGGGACAATGCTCGATGTAGACCATGGAACATATCCATATGTAACATCATCTAGCCCGACATCAGGTGGCGCGTGTACAGGGTCAGGGGTAGCGCCAACCGCGATAAATGAAGTTCTCGGGATAGTCAAAGCTTATGTGACACGTGTTGGCGGCGGGCCGTTCCCGACCGAGATTGAGGGTGGGGACGGTGAAAAACTTCGCGAGATCGGCCATGAGTATGGCGCCACAACCGGTCGTCCAAGACGATGCGGTTGGTTTGATGGTGTTGTTCTCCGCCATGCGGCACGAATAAACGGATTAACACAGCTTGCTATCACAAAACTCGATGTCTTGGATCGTTTTGACATGATCAAGATATGCAATTCGTATGAAGTTGACGGTAAAGTTACAAAAAACTTCCCAACAGACATTTTTGCGCTGGAGAGAAGCAAACCTATATATGAAGAAGTCCCCGGATGGAAGCATGAGATAACAAAAGTGACGGATTATAGCCAACTGCCTATCCATGCAAAGAAATATTTAGATCGTTTGGCCGAAATATCCGGCGCCAGGATCTCACTTGTAAGTGTTGGGCCCGAACGAAGCCAGATAATTAAAATTTAGTTATCTAAAATAGCCTCTCTTTAACTGAAATTTCAATCAATTCCTTCGGATATAAAATGAGAATAGTTATAAATTTGATGTTGCATATCTGCTGATAGCCAAAACCACAGGCTTGGACTCGAGGATTTCAGTTGATGGTCCCGAACCCGAATCTGGCCAGGCGATGGTCTATTTAAAACCTGCATCACTGAAGATTTAATATAGTTTTTAATATATAATATTCCAATATGAAAGTGATCATTTTACTCTCCGGCGGCCTTGATTCGACAACTACATTATATTATGCCATTCGCCACGGCTATGAATGCTTCGCGTTAATATTTGATTACGGCCAGCGGCACGCTCGAGAACTGCGAAGCGCGGTTGCGGTTGCCAAAAGAGCGAATGTCAAATGTCAAATGACAAATGTCAAATTACCCTGGAAGGGATCAGCACTTCTTGATAAAAACATTAAGATCCGAGAGACAAAGAACCATAGCGACATAGGGACAGATATTCCCTCGACTTACGTTCCCGCTCGAAACACAATATTTTTAAGTTTTGCCTTATCTTATGCTGAAGCGATAGGCGCGAAGAAAATATTTATCGGCGCAAATGCGGTTGATTATTCCGGTTATCCCGATTGCAGGCCTGAATTCATCGATGCGTTTAATGCTCTTATCAAAAAAGGGGCTCGCGACAACAAGATCAAGATCGAAGCGCCGCTTATTAGATTAACTAAGCCACAAATAATAAAATTGGCATTAAAGCTTAAAGCGCCGATCGATCTTACATGGTCCTGCTATAAAGGCGGAAAGAAACCGTGCGGCGTTTGCGACAGCTGTGTTATCCGCCAAAAAGCTTTTGATGAGCCTAGATCGCGTTGACAATCGACGGGTTATAGGGTAACATGCACATAAACATGCACATATAAGGGGGGGGTAAGTATATGTTGTCAAAACGGATACAGGTGCTTTTAGACGAAAAAGAATACAAACGCCTGAAAAAAGCGGGAGACAAGTCTCATAAATCTGTAGGGGAAATATTTCGTGAGGCCGTAAAATTATACGGGGAAAGGTTATTGAGCCAATCTGGCAGGGTGAAAATAGTTGAACAAATGGCGAAGCTTAAAGCTCCGGTGAAAGATTGGGCAAAGATGGAAAAGGAGATTTTTAAAGCGCGCGCCTCATGAAATACTTTTTTATAGATACGAACATAATAATTTACGCGCAAGGGGCGCAGCATAAATATAAAAGCCCATGCCAGACGATCATGCGGCTAATAGCTTTAAATGAGATATTTGGTGCAACAAATACGGAAGTGCTGCAGGAGGTTTTATATCGCTACTCTGCTATCGGGAAAAAACAGCTTGGCATTCAAATGGTCGAAAATACGCTTAATATCATGCATGAGGTCATTTCGATAGAACGGGCGGATATTATTTTAGCAATGGAACTCCTAAAAAAGCATTGTGAAATAAATGTCAGAGATGCAATACATGCCGCATCCGCAATAAGAGGGAATTTTAAATATATTTTAAGCGTAGATAAGCATTTTGACCGCATTAAAAATCTGCAAAGAGTCGATCCTTTTAATTTGTAGCAAAGGCGGAAAGAAACCGTGCGGCGTCTGCGACAGCCGTGTTATACGAAAGAAAGCTTTTGATGAATTGGGACTAGCCGAGTAAAGTTTCAAAAAAATTATTCCCTCCAACCTGAAATTCCCCAAAATAGGCGGCGATAAGTATCAGGGTAAGATAACATGTCAATTTCAAGTATTTTTAGAAGTGATTATAAGAAATGCAGTTTTGGCCTTCCGTCGGGAAACAAGGTAAAAGTCTATGTTAAAAGAGAACTTTTATCTCCAAGCGGTGAAATTGCGGGTATCTTGCACCTTAACGGAACCAAAGTATATCTGCCAAAAGGCGAAATATTAACATTTGGCAATGCGGGGAAAGCCGAGATTAGAATCGCTGATCGGTCGCTTGTTGGCTCCGCTTTGCTTATTGATGCTTTAGGCGATAATTTGAAATTATCGTCCGTTTCAGGCAGGACTTTAAAGATAGCCGTAGCAGATATGTTAACAACTGACCTAATCCCCACATCCGAGGAACCAATAGACATTACTCGCGATGTTTCAATCGGTTTCAGGCTATCTGGCCTAAACAGTAATTTAGTGATGCGGCTTGAGATACCAACAAGCCCGGAAGTGGGGCTCCATGAAGCGATGGGCGTTTCTGCTGCAAGACCGAAGATAGATGAAGTCCCGCCAGAAAAAATTGGCGTTACCCCATCATCAAAAGCAATAGATTGTATTGGCTTGCGGCTAACGAAAATTATCAAGATATTTGGCGATCCTTTATCTTTTTCTTTTTCGCTACCCGATCCACCAAGACGAGTAAGGGTTAATAAATCTACGGGTGAAATTTATCTTGCTTATGGCGACAGGATCGTTAAATTAAATAGAAATGGCCAGGAAAACCTGTCATTTGGGAATAAAGGGAACGGCATCTTTTGAAAGTAGTCGGGCGGGGAGGGGAGAAGGAATTTTTCTTTCGGCGCGCCCGCGGAATGGATTTAGATGAAAAAGGCGATTTATATATTTCCGACGAAGAAGACGGAAAGCCGTGTTTAATGGTTTTGGATAGCAATTATAATTATCTTAAAAAGATCAGTTTTGATGATGGGGAAATTAAACCAAATAGTTGGATATTGGTGCGGCAAGGGAATATTTATGTGGCCAGTATGCAATTCGGCGCACTAATCGAAAACCCACCTTATCCTTATAGTGCTGCTAACATAGAGCTATATTCGCTTGCAGAGAAGAAAAGTGCAATGTTTTGTTTGAAAGTAATAGTTTATCCTATCCCTCCGCATTCAAATGCATTTACTAAAGAAAACATTGCAAATGCTATCGACTTTAGCACGGATAAAGCAGGGAATATTATAATTATGAGCCCCTGGAAAATATTAATCTTGAATAAAGGACTAACCTGTATTCAGGAGATTTATGGTGATGATATTTCTAAAGAAAATGATTTTTTAATTTATGATATACCTGGCACTGGCTATACCAACCAAAACCTTTTGGGTCGCTTCCAAAGTGTTGCCATTGATAGGGATGACTGTATTTTGGTTTGTGGCGGCAGATTACTATTTGTTCTTGATGCAAAAGGAGCGCTGGCAGTTGCCAAGCCTGTTCGCGAGACTCTTGCCGAAATACATAGAGCTCCTTCTTTCTTTGGTTGGTTTTTCCGTGATAATGATTATATGGCAATGTCCGAAATATTGGGAGGAGGCATTGCTCTTCTTTCTGGTGTGTTCGGTGGATTATCATTTATCGGAGCCATAGTTTGCGGCTTATCGTTTGGGGCTATATGCGCATTTATTCTTAGAGTGAAAAATTGGTTTAAGCCAAAAGGTAAAGATTTTGAAAATATGCAAAAAAGAAAACAAGTTAAATCCCTACCCATTATCCCCGGCACCGAAATTGTAAAACGAAAATAACCATTTGCGTAGTTCGCGCACCAAAAAGCTTTTGATGAGCTTGGGCTAAAAGAGTATAATACAAAGATATGACCGCACTTTTTGTCGTTTGTTTCTTTACCGCGATAATCCATTTGGCCGAAACATCTTCTTCCTGCCTTAGGTTGGCGGGAGTTAGGACCGGCAGGATAGCGACCGCGCTATCGTTTGTTAACGCGACGCTTCTTGTCTCACGGCTTTCAAATATGTTCCAAGCCCCGTTCCTTGGGGGAATGGTAGATACGGCGATACTTCGCGGGAACCCCGAGACGCTTATTTATAATTTCAGGATGATAATATTTGCCGCGTTCATAGGCAATCTCCTTGGCGCAATAATGTCCCCATTCTTTATTTCATTGTATACACGAGCTATTTATAGGTTTGATAAAACAGGATCAGTCCCACGCCTTATCGTGCTATCTTTTCATCCAAAAAACATGCTCGGGTTCATAAAAATATTTAAACTTCCCAAAAAGTCTTCATTTCAAAATATTTCCCTAAAAAATATTCCCAAGACTTTTCTTGTATTGAACGTTCTAATGGTCTCGATCTACGCGATCGGCGTTTTGTCCTCGATGCTTGCGGGGGCGATGGTTCCCGAATACCGCGTCACAGCAACACAGCTTTCCGCGATAGTTAACGGCATGGCTACAATACTATTGACTCTTATGGTCGACCCGACCGCTGCGCTTATAACCGACCAAGCTGTAAGGGGAAAAAGGCCGGAGTCCGACGTACGATCAATGGTTTTTTATATTATCGGCGGAAGGATCCTTGGGACATTGCTTATCTCCCAGCTTCTTCTTCTTCCGGCGGCTAATTATATCGAATCCGTGACCCATATGGTCCGCGCAATGTTCGGGCATTAATATGCAAGGTTCAGTCGTCGCCCTCGGAACTTTTGACGGAGTGCATCTTGGCCACCAGCGAATAATTAAAGACGCGTTGAACTATTCTAAAAGAAAAGGCCTTCGATGTGTTGTTACGACTTTTGATCCCCATCCACAGCAATTCATAGCGCCGGAGCGCGGTTTGAAATTATTGACAACGTTGGAGGAAAGAAGATATCTCTTTAAAAGTTTTGGCATACCGAATATCTCCGTTCTTAAATTCAATGAAAAACTTTACAAATTAAATTATAAGGATTTTGCCGAGAAATATCTTGTTGAAAAATTAAATGCGGCAATTATTTTTGTCGGTTATGATCATGCATTCGGCCATGGAAGGCGGGGCGGCATAAAAGAACTAAGAGCGCTTGGGAGGGAATACGGGTTCCAAGTCAAAATGGTCAAGCCTTTCAAAAGCCATGGCCATATCGTCAAATCAAGCATCATTAGAAAATTTATCGCGGAAGGTAAATTCAACAAGGCTATCCATTTTTTGGGCCACTCATATCCATTAACAGGGAAAGTCGTAAGAGGCGAAGGCATAGGCGCAGGATTAGGATATCCAACCGCGAATTTAAAAATCGGTTTTCATAAGCTCATCCCAGCTCCCGGAGTATATATAGGAAGGGTTCACGGGAAAAGGGCTTTAATCAGCATTGGAACACGCCCGACTTTTGGCGGCGGCCACGTTGTAGTCGAGGTGCATATCCCGCAATTCCATAAAAATTTATACGGCCTGCCGCTTCGGGTAGAGATAAAAAGGCAATTGCGGCGTCAAATAAAATTCACAAATGCAATCCATCTCAAAAAGCAAATAGCTAAAGATGTTGCCAAGTGTTTGAGGTCTGTGATATAATAAATACAATGTTGAGATTTGGAAGTTTGAAATTGGGAGTTGGAAGTTAAAAAATGGCATTAGAAAAAAGTTTAAAGAGCAATATAATCGAAATGAACAAGCTTCACGATACCGATTCCGGTTCGACTGAAGTACAGGTTGCGCTTCTGACGCAGAGGATCAACCAATTGGTCGAGCACTTGAAAAAGCAGAAAAAGGACCATTCAAGCAGGCGCGGCTTATTGATCTTGGTCGGACAAAGGAAAAGGCTAATGACTTATCTTGAAAGGACAGATATCAAGCGTTACGAAAGCCTCGCCCAAAAAATCAAATCAAAATGACAATCGAAAAAGTCGAACTCGGCGTTTTGCCTTCACAAACATTATCCATTGAAACCGGAAAAATAGCTTTGGAAGCTGGCGGGTCCGTCGTCGTGCGCCTTGGCGACACGATAGTATTGGCCACAGCCACCGCATCCGCGGCTCCTCGTGAAGGAATAGACTTTTTCCCCCTGCTTGTCGATTTCGAGGAAAAACTTTATGCGGCGGGCCGCATCCCCGGCGGATTTTTCAAGAGAGAGGGAAGGCCATCTGAAAAATCAATATTAAATTCGAGAAAAGTCGACCGTCCAATACGTCCGCTTTTTCCTGACGGATATAAAAATGATGTCCAGATTGTCGTGACCCCGTTATCTGTCGACCAAGAAAATCCTCCTGATATCATAGGCATAATTGGCGCTTCAGCGGCCCTAACTTTATCAAGCATCCCGTTTGAGGGCCCGATAGGCGCCGCAAGGATTGGGCGCATAAATTCACAACTGGTCATTAATCCTACTTTAAGCCAAATGAGGGAATCGGATATAGATATTGTTATTGCCGGTACAAAAGACAAAGTGCTTATGATCGAAGCCCAAGCAAACGAAGCAACTGAAGCAGATGTATTTTCTGCAATAAAGGCCGGCCATGTATTTGTAAAACAAGTGATCGAGCTTCAAGAAAAACTCGTTAAAAAAGCGGGCAAACCAAAGATTGCAGTCGAGCCGCATAAGGTCAATCAACATATCGAGCAATTCATAGCTAAGTCTTTTAAAAAGAAGATCGAAGAGGCATTAAAAATATCAGATAAAAACACCCAAATAGGCGAGATAAAAAAGATCGAAGATGAGATCAAAGCCGGTCTTGAAAAAGACAGCGGTCTTAAAGAAGTATATTTAGCTAATCCAAAAGACATCAAAAAGGTCATAGAAGAGATCGAATATGACTTTATAAGGGATATGATCCTAAATCAAGGCAAGCGTGTTGACGGCCGCGGACTTAAGGATATCAGGAAATTAAGCTGTGAAGTAGGCGTTCTGCCTCGGGCGCATGGCTCATCGTTGTTCTCACGCGGCCAGACCCAGATATTAAACATAGTAACGCTTGGGTCCGCCGGTGAAGAGCAGATGCTTGAAGGGCTCGACCTTGAAGAGACAGGCAAGCGCTACATGCACCATTATAATTTCCCCGCGTTCTCTGTCGGAGAAGTAAGGCCGCTTAGGGGCCCTGGAAGGCGGGAGATCGGCCACGGGGCATTAGCTGAAAAAGCTTTGCTCCCGGTGCTTCCTACTGAAAAAAAATTCCCTTATACGATAAGATTGGTTTCCGAAACTATGGGCTCTAACGGATCGACATCAATGGCCTCAACTTGCGCGTCCACTCTGGCGCTGATGGATGCTGGCGTTCAAATATCTTCTCCGGTCGCAGGAATTTCTATCGGACTTATTACAAGCGACCCCTCGACTTCGCTCGGGGCAAGTAAAAAATGGGTAACGATCACCGATATCCAAGGCCTTGAAGACCATTTGGGCGATATGGATTTTAAAGTTACAGGAACAAGAAAAGGCATCACCGCGATCCAGGTTGATATAAAGACCAAAGGTTTAAGCTTTGAAGTTGTTGAAAAAGCTTTAACAGAAGCCAGAGAAGCAAGATATGTAATACTTGATAAAATGGCTGAAGCGATAGCAAAGCCTCGTGCTGATCTTTCTCCTTATGCGCCAAGAATCATCTCGATAAAGATCAATCCCGAAAAGATCGGGATGGTGATAGGTCCCGGCGGGAAGAATATCAAAAAACTTATTGAAGAAACCGGCACCCAGATCGACATCGAAGATGACGGCACAGTCCTAATAACTACTTCCGACCCTGAAGCCGCAAAAGCGGCGAGATCTGCGATCGAAGCCATGACTTTTGAACCAAAGATCGGAGATGTATTCTCCGCAAAGATAGTCCGGATCATGCCTTTCGGCGCATTTGCCGAGATACCCGGCGGGAAAGACGGCCTGGTGCATATAAGCCAGTTATCCGACCGGCGCGTCGCCAAAGTTGAAGATGTAGTAAACCTTGGCGATGAAGTGATAGTCAAAGTCCAAGAGATAGATGATATGGGACGGATAAATTTGACCATGAAGGGCGTAACTGAAGCTGACAAGAATCGTTTGCACTCTTAATCTTTAAGGATTACAATACAAGCGATGAATAATAAATCCCTATTTTTCTTGATATTCTTTATTATCGGCTGGGTTGTATTTTCTTTGAGCCAAATCGGATGCGGCAAGGGAGACCCTAAAACCACAACAACTACTACAACCACAACAACTACTACAGTCAGCACAAGCACAACAACGACATCAACAACAACCACAACCGTTGCAACAATAGTAGCAACGCCAACATTTAATCCAAGTGCGGGCACTTTTGAAGCGAACAGCAAGCCAATAACCATTGAAACAACCACATCCGGCGCCACGATCTATTATACGACAAACGGGGAATCTCCAACAGTGGGCGAGGTTAGGGCTCCAACTGCAATCACATATGAAGCGCCCGTAGCCTTAACGTCTTCAAAGACAATAAGGGCAGCCGCTGTCAAATCCGGATTAACAAACAGCGGGGAACTTATCGGAACATTCTACCTTAATTGGTGGCAATCGGCGGGGCTGAATTTAAATGCTCCCGTCAAAACCATCTTGAACTACGGCGGTGAAATATATATTGGAGGCAGATTTACAAACGCATCGGGCAATGCAAATGCGGACTATGTAGCCCATTTTAACAGCACGACATCGACCTGGGAGGCGGTTAACGCAACTGTCTTGGACGGGACCGTTGAGGTTTTAGCGGGGGGTGTTGCGGCTATATTTATGGGGGGCACATTCCAGAACTTTGGGGGAACTAGCGCAATTAATGTTGTGAGAATGAACAGCAGCAATGCCTTTAGCGCTCTAACTGGAGGCGGGGTAGATAGTATAGTGCAAGCTCTGGCTTTTGATACAACCACCAGCCGAATGTACATGGGTGGAGATTTTGCAACAGTTGGCGGAAGTACGACTGCGACTCGGGAGGCCTATTATAATCAGGATACAGGCGCCTGGGGTGCGATGAGGTCAGGATTGCCGGCATATGTATCAGCTATGGCCCTTAATTCAGCCACCGAAATATACATTGGCGGAGGTTTTACAACTACAGAAGGCGCTCCGGCAAGTTACGCTGTCTTATGGAATGGGACTTCTTTTGCGGCATTTGACGATGTGTATCCTAATAATTCAGTCAGCGCATTAAAATATTTTCCTTCAAGCGATCCTTATCTTATTGTCGGAGGCTTGTTCCAAAGGATAGGAAGCACAGTGTATAACTATATTGCAAAATGGACCAAAAGCACAGGGGAATGGTCTGCTTATGGCAGCGGGCTTGGCGACGGGGTCAACACTATAGCGATAGATTCATATACTAACAATGTTTTATATGTTGGCGGGAGATTTATATCTTCCGGGACCGGAACAACCCTTAATCATATCGCCAAATGGAATGGCTCATCATGGGCGGCGCTTGGGAGCGGATTAAATGGGATCGTACATTCGATAGTTTCCGATAATTCAGGGAATATTTTTATCGGAGGAGAATTTACAGACGGCGGCGGAATAACCGGCGCAAATTATATTATTAAATGGGGCAGACTATAATTATAGCTTCCCAAGTTTACAAAGAGTTAGGCTTATCAGACAAAGAATACCAAAGAATTTGGAATATCCTGGGCCGCGACCCGTCTCCAACAGAGCTTGCCATGTTCTCTGTAGAATGGTCGGAGCATTGCGGCTATCCAAGGTCGCGGAAATATCTCAAATTATTCCCCCAAAAAGGCAAATACGAATCCCTAGTTGGCGAGGATGCCGGGGGGATCATTTACGACGACACAGCGATAATATTTAAAATGGAATCCCACAACCATCCATCTCAAGTCGAGCCAAAACAAGGCGCCGCGACAGGGGTCGGAGGCATTATCCGCGATATCTTTACTGCAGGCGCCAGACCTATCGCATGTTTGGACTCGCTCCGATTCGGCGATCCCACAAATCCCAAAAATAAATTTATTTTTGACGGGGTTGTCGATGGCATCCAATTTTACGGCAATTGCGTGGGAGTCCCGACCGTAGGCGGCGAGATATATTTCAATGACGCGTATGCCGGCAATTGCCTTGTAAATGTTATGTGCGTCGGCGTATGCGATAGGAGCAAGATCGCCAGGGCAAAAGCTGTTGGGATCGGCAATTCGATAATATATGCCGGTTCCCGCACTGGCCGCGACGGGATAGGGGGATGTTCAGTCCTTGCATCGGCCGAGTTTTCGGAAAAGGATTGCGAAAAACGCCCAACAGTCCAAGTCGGCGATCCTTTCACCGAGAAATGCTTGATCGAAGCGACGCTCGAAGCTCTTGAAAATGATGCGGTATTCGGGATAAAAGACATGGGGGCCGCGGGGCTTACCTGTTCTTCGTCAGAGATGGCCGCGGCCGGCGGCGTTGGAGTTGCCGTTGACCTCGACCTTGTCCCTCTTCGGGAAGAAGGAATGGAGCCATACGAAATAATGATGTCCGAATCCCAAGAGCGGATGCTTCTTTGCGTTAAAGCCGGGCATGAAGATGAAATAATAAAAGTGTTTGTTAAGTGGGGGCTTGAAGCCGCAACTATAGGGAAAGTTATCCCCGAAAAATTAATTAAGATAACAAGAAATAAAGAACTAATTGCAGAAATCCCTATTGAAGAGCTTGCAAATGCGCCGCTTTATGATATGCCGTGGGAAGAACCTCCAACTTCCAACATCAAACCTCCAAAAATAAATGCGCCAAAAGATCTAAATAAGACATTGTTGCAGTTAATGGGATCGCCGAATATTGCGAGCAAAAAAGCAGTATATGAGCAATACGATCACATGGTGCAGGTTAATACTTCAATTTACCCGGGCGGCGATGCGACTGTCCTTAGGATGAAAGATAAACCTTGGGGAATAGCTGTTACATCCGATTGTAATGGGCTTTATTGCAAACTTGATCCATTTATCGGCGCGCAGATAGCTGTTGCCGAAGCTTGTCGGAATATCGTTGTAACGGGAGCGGATCCCGCCGCGGTGACCGACTGTTTAAATTTCGGGAATCCCGAAAAACCCGATAGATATTATTATTTTAAACGCTGCGTAGAAGGGATAATAAATATATGCAAAGAATTTGAATTGCCTGTGATCTCCGGCAATGTTTCTTTTTATAACGAAAGTCCGCAAGGCCCGATCCTTCCAACACCTACGATCGGAATGGTCGGGATATTAAAAGATATCGAAAAAAGATGCACGGTGCCTTTTAAAGATAACGGCGATTTAATCATTCTTCTTGGGATCAACAAGGACGAGCTTGGAGGCTCGGAATATTTGCAGTATATCCACAAAACAGAAGAGGGCCAGTGCCCGTCATTGGACCTAGACCTTGAAAAAAAGGTACAAGCCGCGTGTTCGACCGCGATAGAAGTTGGTATCGTAAAATCGGCGCATGACCTATCGGAAGGCGGGCTTGCGTCCGCGATATCAGAATGCTCGATCCTGGGAAACAAGGGAGCCGCGATCTATTTAAAGGATGACTTGAGGCCCGATTCCTTGCTGTTTTCCGAGACACAATCGCGCATCTTGCTCACTATCGATCATGACAACATTTTTGCCGTATCGGACATCTGCATGCTATTGAATGTCCCATTTGAAATTATCGGTAAAGTAGCGGGCAAAAACCTATCTATCAAGCACAATGACAAAAAGATCATCGATCTTCCTGTCTCAAAATTAGCGGAAGCATACTACAATGCGATATTATGACCCCCACTCATTCTCCCCCTTATCAAGGGGGAGATGTAAGAGGGGGTAAAAGCTTTCATGGATCCAACTACTTCCACGATCATCATCTTGGTTTTCGTATTTTCAATAATTGGTTCGGCCACCCATCATAAAAAAGGACCAATTGCCGAAAAACCCGGCCAAACTATAGGGATCGCATCTCCCGGGACCGTTTACGGCACAGTTGAGTCGGTCGTCCCTATTGAGTCTTTTGAGGGTGTTACACTCGAAGGATTGAGCGATAAGATCAAAAGCTTCACATTGAGATACGGCAAAAATCTTCCCGAATCCGATGCACAAAGCATTTCCGAAAATGTCATCAAATATTCCAAACAATATGACGTTAACCCAAAACTTGTAACCGCTCTAATCGCACGGGAGTCAAGGTTCAATAAGTACGCGATATCATCGTCTAATGCGCAGGGACTCGGCCAGCTTCTTCCAAGCACTGCAGTAGGCCTTGGCGTTACCGATCCATTCGATATCGAGCAAAATATCAAAGGGACGGTCAGGTATATTAAATCTCTGCTTGATAGGTTCCCAAATTCCAATAAGATACCAAATGCCATTGCGGGATATTTTGAAGGCCCGAACGGTATTTTGCGAAATGGCGGGTTCAAGCTCAAATCCAAGAGTTATGTTGAAGATATTTTAGCGATCTACAACAAAATTTAACTCACCCCCTTAATCCCCCTCTCTTAATAAGAGAGGGGGAAACCGACGAAGTCGGAGGGGGTGAGTTGGCATCTTAATTGCTCCAACTGTTCCATGAACTTCGATCTAAACCAAAAATTGACGTTTATTGGTCTAATTGTCGCGATTGTCATCGGATCAGGATATTATTTTTATGAGCACATTTTTGTACCTGATCCCCCTCAAAAAATGATCGATCACATCAAAAATAATCAGCAGGAGAACAAGTCTTCTCAAATAGTGGTTCATATTGAAGGGGCTGTTAGAAATGAAGGAGTTTTTAAAGTATCGTTCGGAACTAGAATATTCGATCTTATAAAGCTTGCCGGTGGAGAGTTGGCATCAGCCGATTTTTCGTCGATCAATCTTGCGGAAACCGTAAAAGACGGGCAGAAGATCATTATACCGAGAAAGGTTTATCAGGATATCAGGGGATCGGCGGGAAGTGTATCAGAAAATCAGGATAACAGGGAACGGAACAATAAAAAAATTAATATCAATCGAGCGACGAAAGAAGAATTGGATGCTCTGCCGGGTGTCGGACCTGCGACTGCAAAGAAAATAGTTAATGCACGGCCTTTTAACTCGATCGAAGACCTAAAAAAGATCCCTCGATTCAGCAAGAGCGGGTTTGAAAAAGTTAAAGATAGGATCACTTTATAATGTTTAAACGCCCGATCGTCACAATTGCAATTCTTTATGCGCTTCTAATAATTCTTCTAAGGCCTATGATCCCTGTTCCCGAGAGACCAAACTTCAATACCGATAAAAAAGAAATACCAGCGATCTCCGCGATCAACGAAAAATTCATGGATGTGATTAAGAAAACCACACCTGCACCATATGATGCACTTCTTGGAAGCATTGTTTTCGGGACAAACGTTTCTCCTCTCGATACTGGCCTTAAGGACAGGTATAAAAAAGTCGGATTGGCTCATCTTTTGGTCGCATCGGGGACCCAGATCTCGATATTGATCGGGGTATGCCTTGCGATGATCCGATATTTTAAAATAAAAATGGGAATCGGCGTTGTTGCAGTTTCGATCGTAAATATTTTGTTCACAATAACGACAGGCTGCGGGCCATCAATGGTCAGAGCTGCAGTCATGGGGGAAATTGCTCTTATTGGCCTATTATTCGACAGGGAATCGGAAATATATACTTCGCTTGCTCTTTCTGCCTTGGTATTATTTATCGTTGATCCGCTTAATTTATTTGATCTGGGATTTCAATTGAGTTTTTCGGCTACTTGGGCTCTTGTTTATTTTTGTCCGGTATTGGAAGAAAAAGGGATCCCATCTATTATATGCGTATCTTTAGCGCCCATTTTGGCGACACTTCCCATTTCTCTTTATAATTTCAATCAAATATCAATAGTTTCGCTATTGGTCAATATATTGGTCGTCCCATGGATCGAATTTCTTACAATAGCGGGTTTTGTTTCGACATTCTTTGGTGTATTTTTTCTTCCGATCGCCGCAATAATGAATTTTTTACTTTATATCGCGCTTAAATTCTTGAACGGCATAGTGTATACTTTCTCGGGTCTTACTTTTTCATGCGTTTACTTAAAACAGCCTTGGTTCCCTTTCGTGATAATATATTACGCTGGATTGATCTGCTTTGCCGAAAGATTAAAGGGGAAAAGAGTGTTTAAACTGAACAAAGAAAATATAATATTGATCGGATTGTTGTTTGTCGGGCTGTTCACATGGAATATTGCCGTATCGCCAAGTTCCGCATTTGCCCAAAACGATCTTCAGATATCGGTTATAGATGTAAAGCAAGGGGACTCGATCTTCATTAAGAGCCCATCCGGCAAAACAATGCTGATCGATGGCGGGCCAAAATTCAGGAATATCGATGCCGGGAAAAAATATATCATTCCATTCCTTAGGAAACTTGGGGTCAACAAACTTGATATCGTTGTATTGACGCATTCTCATGAAGATCATGTGGGCGGCCTGCCCGCGGTTTTATCCGAGATCCCTGTTGGTCTCGTAATGGATCCCGGCCAGGCGCATACAGCAAAAGAATACATTGAATTCCTTAAATTGATCGACGAGAAAAATATACCTTACAAGGCCGCGAGAGCGGGCGATGATTTCCATTTGGAAGAGCTTGTCACATGTGAAGTATTGGGCCCAACCAACCAATTTATCGAAAAATCGGCATTTAACAATAATTCGATCGTCATACGATTAAGCTATAAAGATTTTTCAATGATGCTTATGGGCGATTGCGAAAAGGAAGGCGAGGAGATGATATTGGGAAAATATTCGTTTATAAAACCGGTTAATGTCTTAAAAGTGGGGCACCATGGGAGCAATACCGCAAGCTCGATAGCGTTTTTGAACGCGATCAAGCCGCAAGACGCCATTATTTCTGTTGGCGCAAAGAACAGGTATTTTCATCCGCACCCTTCGACATTAAAGAAATTTGAAGAAATAGGAACCAATGTTTATCGGACGGACTTGAACGGGACGGTAACTGTTGATACAGATGGGGAAGAGTATCATATTAAATCCGAAAAATAGATTTTCATGTTCTTATGGCGTTGAGACTTCGGGAGTTGAAACTTCCGATTTTTTTAACATATATTCAGGGACCGTCCCAGGGATCGGCATTGCACCAAAATTCCAGAAATCGTTAACCATTTGTTGAATAGGTTTTGTCCTGTAGAGGACCTCGGATGCTTCGGCACGGCTATACTCGCGCGTTGCTTCAAATGTTTTGCCTTCAAGATATTTTAAGAGTCCCGCATCTTTGGCCGAGGCAATGAATTTGTTCCCCCAAAATTTTGCCGCAAGGTCTTGGAAGGCCGATTCGTCTTTTTCCGGTAGCTTGGCGAATCGAGCCATGACAGTTATGCCTTCCACGCGATTTATCACTTTGTTGCCGTTGAATGTCCCGTCGGGATATCCTTGGACAAAACCTAATTGCGCGCCAACGTTTATGTATGGAGCCGCCCAATGCGTTGGAGGAATATCTTTGAACCTTTGCGTTTTTATAGCTTCCGTCCAAGCTTCATCCGAAATATTGAGGGTCCTGACCAAAAGCGTTGTAAGTTCCGCGCGTGTAATTCCTTTTTCCGGCTTAAAGGTGTTGTCGGGATAGCCTTTGATCAGTCCAAGCGTTGAGGTCAATGCGATAGGCTCTACAGCCCAGTGGGTATCTTGTATATCTGCAAATGGCGCATATCTTAGCACCACGGCTTCGGCAGTAAATTTCTGGGCTTCGGGAGACGTATAGCCGATAAGCCTTATCACATTTCGGCCGATTGCGAGGGTTGCGGCCGTTTCAAATGTCCCGTTGTTTATTAGTTTGCCGTTCAATGTGGCTTGGGCAAGTTTTTCAGTCTCATAAACTTCTTTGGTAGTCGATGTTTGCGAGAATGAAGGGACGGTATAAGTTGTTTTTTCCGTAAAGACCTTGTTTGCGTAGGCTTCGCCCCATACTTCAACCGATTCGCTGGTCGTTATTAGCCTATTCATCGGCCTTGATAAGAAAAGTTTGGTTTCTTTGCGTTTCAAAGTTTTTGTAACCGATACAAGGCGTTCACCAATAAAAGATATAGAAAAGTAATGGGGATTATCTTGAGGGATACCCTGCCTGTCGACATATGCATAATCAAAGCGGAACCCGCTGTTAATAAAGCCAACCCCGAACGTAAGTCCTGTCCCTCCGGTCTCCTGGTTTAAACCTGTACGAAGGACGATGTTCTTTATCGGGTAATATTCCGCCCCAAAATTATAAAGCATAGAGCTTTGTTGTGCTAGATAATTTGAAGGCAAGCTTATATCTATTCCCAAAACCAAGTTTTGGGCAGATGCCCTAAAGGCTTCAGTGGAATTTCCCAGAATATTGAAAGAAGACCCGAATTTATAAAATCCTGAAAGCCTGTCTTCCGACTTGCTCCATTTGATCGTCCCGCCTATTATTTTTTGGAGCATGGCGCCTGTCGTTATCCAATTGCTTAACTTATATTTCATTCCGAAATCTAAGCTGTACCCTGTCCCCTGGTCGACGCTGCCGCCGGTAAATCCTTGAGAATAAAGGTTTAAGTTCGCTCCAGCCTGTATTTTTTTGTTAGGGATGTTGAATGGGAGGTTTACGTCCTTGGCGTAGGATATTGCCGCAACGCTGTTTGAGTACCCGATCGCTTCTCGGCTCGAATCTTGGATTATCCTGCCTGAAGCGGGGTCGCGGAAAGTTGGGATCGAGCCTAATGTTCCCATTTGGATATATCCGAAGCCGACAACTCCCCAGTTTGTCGGGATAGATATCCCAAATAACGAGTATTGGGTTTCATCCAGGAATATTTTTCTTGAAGTTGCGGAGATTTGCGGATAAATGATCCCGCTTAATCCCGCGGGATTCGAAAAAATGCTATTCCCGTCATTTGAAAAAGCGACCGAAGCGCCGCCCATGCCAAGCCGCCTTGAATCAAAAAGGCTCGCGCTTGGATCAACGGAAATCCCCGCATATGCCTGCGAAAGGCCACATATTATAAAAGCGATGATTGAAATTATTATACGCATTTTCATCTTTTTACGGCTGTGATCTTTCCTTTTCCTATTACTTTGCCTCCGCCAATAATAAGATAAACATATGTACCGGTACCGACAGTTTGGCCTGCATCAGATTTTCCATCCCATGAAACTTCGTTGTATCCTGCGATCCCGCCGTTTTGGGTTGAAGAATATGATTTTTTGGATATTAAGTTCCCGGATAAGTCGTGGATCGTGAGCGTTATCGATGAAGCTTTTGACAGCAAGTATGAAATTGAAGTTGTTTCCGTTTGCGGGTCAAATGGGTTGGGATAGCTTAATGGCGTTCCCTGCGATACAAGGTCCTTTGAGCTTTGGACATAGATCGGAGTTACTTCATAAGTTGAGCCGTTGCCCAATGTGTCGAACGCTTCGACAATAAGGTACACAGATCCGTCCGATAAAGGAGCTGCAGTTTCAAATGTGGAATAATAATTGGTGTCGACGTTTGCAAAAGTTAAGTTGGTTTTTGAGCTGTTTATCTTGATGCTGCCGGTCGGAGGGCCATTTATTGTATTAACTGTGATTTCGATCTTAGGGGTAGGAGAGAGAGGGTCTCCAGGATAAGGCTTAACGCCGTTTATCCTGACGCTTATAGTTGGAGTTGACTGTGCGACGGTAAAAGAATATGTAGAAAAGCTAGAAGTCGTTATGTTGCCTGCTGCGTCAGTCGTCCTGATCGAAATAGTATGCGAGCCGCGGCTCAAAGCTGACGGGATCCTTATGTAAAAAGCTTCGTTTGTCGAATTAAAGGCGCCATCAACCGCTTCTGCGGAAATAAAGCTCCCGCTGTCGACGCGGAATTCAACATTTGCAACCCCTGACTCATCAGTTGATATTCCATTAAGTGTCGGCAGGAGATCCGTTGTTGTGTTGCTTGGAAGCGGGGTTACACTTACAGTCGGCGGGGTTGCGTCGATGGAACTGCTATTAGTATTAAATGAAAACACATAATTGGAATCCATCGCGCTTGATCCTTCATCCAGAACATTTGACTTGAGTACTGTAACTGTATATGTGGTATCAATAGTAAAGTTTGGATGGGAAATGGTCAATATCGTATTGCTTGAATCAAAGTTTGCAGTCAATGTGCCGACAGACGGGCTAATACTAACCCATGCGGCGGGGTTGCTCGTCGACATCCGCTTATTGAATGTTAGGACGATCGGCTTGTTTAACGGCGCGCCGCTCTCTCCGCTTGTAGGCATGTTCGACCTCACTGCGGGAGGCGCGCCCGGAATATACGGATAAGTATACGTAAAATTATTCAAGCTTGATGAGCCAAGCCAAAAGCTTTCCAAGAATTCTTTTGGCACTACTCCCTCGGAGCTTATCGAGTCGCGCGCAGACTCATAAAAAGGCTTGTCATTTGAATCCCGACCAATCGTTTTATAAAAAGACTTGATATATCCGTTCGTGTAGATCTTATATATGGAATATCCCGTCGGGAATTGGACTGCGGGACCTTGCCTTACGTATGAGATATTGTTAATATCGCGCTTGTAATTATCTGTAATATGTCCGGATATGACCGCGGCTACAAGGGGATAGCCATTAGTATCCTTTATTGCCTCAATTGTCGACCTAAAAGCAGTATCGTTATCTATTACGACGACCCCGCCTTCTACAGTAGGGATAGTCAGCGGATAGTCTTTAAGAGTAGAACCGTTAACGCTTACGCTGCGGAAATCGTAGCATGGAAAACTTGAAAATACGAAAGTTTTAATTGCTTCGGTTGTAATAAGGTTCCGCGCAATATCCGTGTTTATATGTCCGCTTGCATCGCTTGGCTTTTTGACCGAATCGAGGAACACGAAATTATAGTGGTTATACGCGAAACTGTAATTCAATACCGAATTCGCGTCTTTGCTTGCCGCGTTATATCCGTAATGGGTTTCAAGGCTTACAGGGTCTGTTAATAATTTAAATCCATTCGTTATCCAATCCGTTGTAAAAGTTGCTTTTTTATCCTGGTATCCCGGGACAGCTAAATATTTGAAAGCATAATTTGGGAGGTCGCTTGCGCCATTCAATGAATCAAGTTTCGTCTTAAGATTTGTCCCAATTTGGTCCCCGTAAGCATTAGAGCTCTCCGCCAAGTTGCCGTTTATTACGGTAAAGGCAACGCCCTTGGCATTGATATCGGAAACTTCCGACGTGACGATGCTTTGGCAAAGATTGTATGGGGATCCGCGGCCGCTTACAGTAGCCGCTTTTCCTTCGGCATAGCGGATATCATTTAACACCGCGAAACTGAAAAGGTAATCGCCTGTCGGCTTTGAAAGAGTCGTTGCTGTATTATTGGGCCCTTTTGAGCTCCCTGATTTTACCCTATATGAGTATAAATTGTTCGGGTTGAGGCCGCTTACTACAGCGTAATGGTATTTTGTCGCGCCTTCGACTGTGACAATGGACGAAAAATTCCCGATACCATATTCGATCTCTGTTGTCGAGGCTTCATCGGTCGTCGTCCATGTTACAATAAAAGAGGAATCCGTTATGGTCGTAAGCTCTTCGTTGGAGATGATTGCCGCATTTGCGCAAATGACAAATGACAAATGACAAATGACAAACAATGTAATTATTAAAATTAATTTTTTCATTTCATTTCCTTTAAAATTTATACGAGATCCCCAATGTCTGGATGAATTTTATGTCCGATATCGCAAGGCTCTTTTTACCCGATGAATCGGCCGGTTTGCCCGAATAAGCCGCTGCACTCGAAAGCAAATCTAAATGCGAAAGATAATCTATTGTCCATGAGTCTTTTTTGAGCGAGAAGCTGTAATAGGCCATCTTGCTTAGGTCTATATTATTTACATCTACTTGAAGGGTGTTTATTATCGGCAGCAGATCGAATCCAATGGCATCGCCAAGTTCATATCCCCACAAATTCACATAGGAACCCAGGTCCAGCTTTGCCGGCAAAACTTTATATTTGAAGGCGCTATTGATCGTATTGAGCGTTGCCGCATCGGCTCCGACAATTGTCGGCTTTGTAAGCAAAACTGTCCCAAATCTGATCCAAATTGGCATGAAAAAAAATTGGCTTTCAAATCCCAGCCTGATAAGGTTCAGATTGCTTATTGTAGATGTCGTGTTGTTGCCAAGAGCAAGAGAGAGCGGGGTTTGGTTCTGTTCATAATCTATTGCAACAAGGAAAGGCTTTTTGATGGCAACCCCTATCCGCATTTTTTGGGGGATCTTATATGTTTTTTCGGGTTCAAGCGACAATTTGGCGCCGCTTATTTCGGTTGTTGTTGTCCATGTGTCAAGAAAAGGCGCCCAGGCAGATGTTTGGCCCGGTTGGAGCAGGGATGCAGCCCCCGAAGTGTTAAAATCCCGGTAATTTATGTATGATGCGATCCCGTTGCCTTTCATGCTTAGGGCTGCGCTCCCAAAATTTTCAAGCGCCAATCCGACGGTTACCCAATCCGAAAAATCATACATAAACCCAATGTCCGTTCTTAGAGTATTTCCGGAATAATATCCCGTGTACCTTGCGTCAGCGACCACGTCGCCTGACGGCAAAGTTATCTGTTTTCTCGTATATCCACTTTGCGCGCCGTATTTATCAGGGTCTGAAAGCCATTTTGCTCCGGCAGTTGCATCTGTTGGATCGAAATTGGGCAGATAAAAGAATTGGTCGGGAGCATCGGAGTTCACAACCGACCTGATATCGTTCGCTATTTGAGCGGTTGCGCTTATCGGGAACATGTTCAACCCGGCATAGAATTTTCCGAATTGCGAAGCAATGGTCGCGATATACGGCGCCTGGATATCTATATTATTCCTGATCTCGGTCAGGTTTGTAAAAGGGATAACAGCTTCCTGCGACAAGAACCCGCTCCAGAGGGGGGATACTGTTTCGGGGGTAGTGACGATGCCTCCGGATGTGAAAGTATAGCCCATTTTCCCTCCGCTTGTGATCGCCATGTTCCCCAAGGTCTGTCCATATAGGTTCGTTGCCATTTTTGCGGTTGTCGGAAAATTCCCGGAAATGTCGAGTTCGCCGCCAATTGGGGCGCGGGAGGAAAAACCAACAGTTATCCAGTCATTCACTCTTTGTGCTGTTGCAAAATTGATCCCTGTAATGCTTGTCGAATAGTTTAGGCTGCTGCTCAATTGGATCTCTTTTGTCGATATTCCAGTTCCTATAGCGCTCGGAGCCCTGAAGAAAATGCCGTATCTTATCGGGGTTGCGGTCGTAGATCCCGTTGTCGACCCAAGTTCGGATGTCCCGGAAAGTTCGCCATAGTTTGTTGTTTTCAGGATATTATAGTTTCCCGAAGCCGTTGAATATGAAAGGGAAGTATCTGATAATTTTTCTTTGCCGAGAGAGGCAGGGTTCCAAAGTATGCTTTTTGTGCCGTAATCGAGGGCGCTAAAGTAGTTTCCCATCCCGATGATAGGATCTTCAGATGGAGATAGCCTAAGGTTTATCAGCCCGTATGGGTAATTGACGGTCTCCCCATAGCTTGTTGATTGAAAAATCGATGCGCAAAAGACCGCCAATAGCAATAACGAAATGAATAAAAAATTTTTCTGCCGCATCAAAATAATGATATGTTGTATAATGTCAAATGTCAAATGTCAAATGCCAAATGCCAAATCATCGGATTAACGGGGCCGATAGGCTCGGGAAAATCGGAAGCGGCAAAGATTTTTAAACGCGCCGGAGCTTTGTTGATAGAAGCAGATCATGTAGGCCACAACCTATATGTTCCCCAATCAAAAGTTTGGGGACAGATCGTCAAAGCGTTCGGGTCTGTTGTGCTTGGAAGCGAGGGAAGGGTCAATCGAAAAAAACTTGGAGAGATAGTTTTTGCCGACCCAAAGAAACTTGATATCCTTAATAGAATTACTCACCCTTTAATTATGCAAGAGATAAAAAAAGAAATTGCAAGTTGTGAGTTGTCAGTTGTTAGTTGTAAGTTGATTATCGTTGACGCAGCTCTCCCGCAATTGTTTGAAGGTTTAGTTGATCGGGTAATTCTCATAACGGCCACAAAAGAGAAAAGGCTTAAACGTCTGATAAAAAAGGGTTTGGAGAAAAACATGGCCCAAAAAAGGATCTCTTTGCAAATGGCCGCAAAAGAATATTTGGATATTGCAGATATTGTCATTGAGAATAATGGGCCATTGAAGCAGTTCAAAGAAAAAATTAAACAGGTTCTAGCCAGTAATTCAATAATTGGTAATAATTCTCGACAAAATTAGGGGTTACCGCTTCTTTAAATTATAAATCCATGAGACCGGTTAGGAAGCGAATATTTTCCGAAGGGTTTTTAAAACGATCGATTTTTTGAGTAGTTTTGATAACGGTAGAATCAGCTCCGCCCAAGCAATCTTTGAGAAAGCCCTTTTCTTGGGCATAGAGGACGATTTTATGGAAAGCTTTGTCGATCCGGCAAATCATCATCAAAAGATACATTGAGGAAGAAGCGGAAGAGGATATGGAGATTGATCAACTCTTCGAGCTGATAATTCGAATTCAAATTCATGGCCTCCTTGAGGAAAAGTATTTTAAACATCAGGACAGGATCAAAGGCGTGCTGACCGGTTTTTATGAGACCGAGTTAGCAACATACCTTTGCGCCCATGTTGGCCTTGTGATGTCCATGCTGGATATATTTCGTTAGATCCGGGCTGGAATTTCAAGAACACGCCTATTTTTTTAATATGACGATAAAAGCCGATCCCTTGCCTTCTTTGCTTTTGACAAAAACCTTGCCGTGGTGGGCGTCGACAACCCATTTGACGATCGCAAGCCCTAAGCCCGAACCCTCGCCTTTTCCTTGCTCAATGCGATAAAAGGCATCAAAAATATTTTTCTGCAATTCTTTTTTTATGCCAATGCCGTTATCGGAAACTTCAAAGATGAATTCTTTCCCGGTGGATCTCAAATTTATTTGTATCTTGCCGTCAGGCGCCGTATTTTTAGCCGCATTTTCAAGCAAATTATTAATGGCTTTTTTTATCTGGTCCGGATCCGCTTTCAATCCCGAGTCGTCGGGAAGATTTAATGTGATGTTCTTTGTCGGATATCTTTTCTTGAGATGCGATGCCGCATTTGTTATGAGTTCCGAAAGATCAAAAGTTCTCTTGTTTAATTTTTCGGTCCCGCCTCGGCTCCTAAAGATCAGCAGAAGATTTGAAACGAGCTTGTCCATCCAATCGGCTTCATTTTTTATTTCAGTCAGCGTTTCGCGGCAGTCATCGGGCGAAAGGGGGGGAGCGCAGCGCGACTTCGGCGATCCCGGAAATTACGGATAAAGGGGTGCGCAGCTCGTGCGACGCAAAACTCAAAAATCTTTGCTGTTTTTTTACCAGATCAACAGAGATAAGGGCATTTATCCCAAGCCATAATGCCGCTATCGTGGCGAAAGTCAGGATCGAAAGTATCCCTAAAAGGATGTCAAAATTATGGTACAGCGGGGAAGTTGTTATCCCAAAGATCGCATAGCCGAGGCTGTTGCCCGCGTCGATAATTTCTCTTTGGTATACTTTGAGCTTTAAATTGTTTTCGAATTCCACATCTTTTAATACGTCGTCTTCATTTTTAAAAAAAGGAAGCGAATTATGCTTTAAGCTAGGAGATCGGGCCAGAAGGTCGCCGTCCTTGCCCATGAATTGGACCAGAATTCCCGATGAAGTGAATTCATTCTTTGTGGTGGAAAAAATATAGTCCTTCGGATCTTTCAGGAATAAATTCGGATTTTTACCTATCTCGACCAGCACATTGTCGGCTGATTTGATGAGCCTTAATTCGGTGTTTTCAAGCGTGCTGTTTTTGAAATAAAAAAATAGCGACAAATTTGAAAAAACGATTATAATTGATAAAAACAATGTGAACCAAGGGGCTATCTTTATTCGCATAATCTGAACCCGACCCCGTGGACCGTTTGGATGAGGTTTTTTTTATGCCCTTTGTCTATCTTATCCCGAAGATATTTAATGTAAACGTCGACGATGTTGCTTTCCGGTGAGAAATCGTATCCCCAAACATTTTCCAAAATAAGCGTCTTTGATACGACTTTATTCGGGTTTCGCATTAAATATTTTAATAATTTGAATTCCGTTGTGGAAAGTTTTATCTCTTCCGGACCTCTTTTTACTGTATGCGATCCGGGATCCAGCGTGAGATCGCCGATCTTTAAAGTTTCGAAATGGATGCCCCGATCTCTTCTTGTAAGTGCGCGTATCCGCGCCAGAAGCTCCTCGAAAGAGAATGGTTTTGTCAAATAGTCATCGGCTCCGGCATCGAGGCCTTTTATTTTATCTTCAACCGCGTCTTTCGCTGTGAGCATAATGATCTTTGAAGGATCCGGTCTTGTTTTCAATTTTTTTGCGATAGTTATCCCATCAAGTTTTGGGAGCATTACATCGAGGATAACAAGCTCGTATTTTCCATCCTGCGCCATAAATAGGCCGTCTTCACCATTTAATGCGGAATCAACAGTATGGCCTTCGCTTTTGAGCCCTTTTTTTATGAATTTGACAATCTTTTCTTCGTCTTCAACTATGAGGATCTTCACATAATAATTATATCATACCTCACCCCCTGTCCCCCTCTCCACTTCGTAGAGAGGGGGGGGGATCAATGAAGAAGGTTTCGAATATAGTTCTCCCTCTCCATTTATGGAGAGGGAGTTAGAGGGTGAGGAAAAGAAAATTAATCAATGATAGGTTCTAATGATTTTCTAATTATTTTTTTAATAATTGTTTAATGTGTGGCCGGTATACTGGGACAATAAAAGTTTACAATTTGAAAAACGGGAGGTGAAAACTCATGAAGAAATTAGCGGTAATATTTGTAGCATTATTCGCGCTTGCGTCATTTGCATTAGCTGCAGAAACAGCGCCAGCTGCAAAAACAGCCGATTCAACAGTAAAGGCTCCAAAAGCAAAGGTTGTTAAGGTTAAGAAGCATTTGAAAGCCCAAAAGGCGGCTCCAAAGGCTGCCCCAGTAGTAGCTCCAAAAGCCGAGTAGTATGATGTGAACCTGAGACTAAAGTCTCGGTTCCGCTCGAATAAAAGCAGCAGAATTAATTCTGCTGCTTTTTTATTTTAACCGCGAATTTATTCGCAGGTTTGTTTCTCCATGTTATAATTTCATCAAATGTCCAAATTCAAATTGGTTTCAAACTTTAAACCCGCGGGCGACCAGCCAAATGCCATCAAAAGTTTGGCAAAAGGCCTGGATGCCGGGAATGAATTCCAAACGCTTCTTGGGGTGACCGGATCCGGTAAGACATTCACGATGGCCAATATAATAGAAAAGACCCAGCGGCCGGCTCTCGTAATATCCCACAATAAAACCTTGGCCGCGCAATTGTGCCAGGAATTTCGTTCCTATTTCCCCGAAAATGCCGTTGAATATTTTGTTTCGTATTACGATTACTACCAGCCCGAAGCTTATCTTCCGTCAACTGACACATATATAGAAAAAGAATCAACAATCAACCAAGAGATTGATCGGCTAAGGCACTCTGCAACAATGGCGCTTCTCTCTCGGCGCGATGTGATAGTTGTCGCGTCTGTTTCCTGCATCTACTCACTTGGCGCCCCAGAGAATTATCTAAAAGCCATGGTGCCTCTAAAAGTTGGCGCGCGGCTTAACCGCGATGATGTTCTTTCAAAACTTGTGGCCATGAAATACGAGAGGAATGATTATGAATTGAATCGCGGGAAATTTCGGGTTAGAGGCGAATCAATTGAGATCCAGCCGTCTTACGAAAAGCATCTATTAAGAGTTGAGCTTGACGAGGGTGATGTAATAAAAAAAATAACCGAAGTTGATCCAACATCGCAAAAAACAATCAAAGAATTGGAGTTTGCCGGCATTTATCCTGCGACCCACTTTGTAACGTTCCAGGACAAATTGGAAGCGGCCCTGCAATCGATTAAAAAAGAGCTCGAATTGCGGTTGGCGGAACTTAAAAAACAAAACAAGCTTTTGGAAGCGCAAAGGCTAGAACAGAGGACAAAATACGATATTGAAATGATAAGAGAGGTGGGGTATTGTTCCGGGGTTGAAAATTATTCAAGGCATATGGAAGGGCGGCCGGCGGGGACCCATCCGTCGACTTTGATCGATTATTTCCCGAAAGATTATCTTATGTTTATTGACGAGTCGCATGTTACCCTCCCGCAGATACGGGGAATGTATTTTGGCGACAAGTCGCGAAAAGATTCGCTTATAAATTTTGGGTTCCGCCTTCCTTCGGCATATGATAATCGTCCCTTGAAATTCGAAGAATTCGAAAAAAAACTTAATCAGGTCGTTTGCGTGTCTGCAACTCCAGCCAAATGGGAGCTTGAGAGAAGCAAAAATGTCGTGGAACAGTTAATTCGTCCAACCGGGCTCATCGATCCGGAAGTTGTGGTCAGGTCGTCAAAAAATCAGATCGATGACCTTGAAAAAGAGATAAACAAGAGAGTGGGTAAGAATGAAAGAGTTTTAGTTACAACTCTTACAAAACGCATGGCCGAGGACCTTGCGGAATACTTGGATGAAAAAGGGATCAAAGTCAGATATCTGCATTCGGATGTAGAAACTTTGGACAGAATAGAGATCCTCCGAGAATTAAGACTTGGGAAATTCGATGTGCTTGTTGGCATTAATCTGCTTAGGGAGGGATTGGATCTTCCCGAAGTTTCGCTTGTTGCGATTCTTGATGCCGACAAAGAAGGGTTCCTCCGAGCCGAAACTTCTCTTATCCAAACGATAGGGCGGGCCGCCAGGAATGTTAACGGTTTGGTTATCCTTTATGCGGAAAAAATGACTGAATCAATGAGAAAAGCATTAGGTGAAACGAACCGCAGAAGAAAAATTCAGCTTGCTTACAACAAGAAAAATCATATTACGCCTAAGACGATCGTTAAAGAGATCGCGGATATATCGGATAGGATAAAAGATTCGAAACTGGACGAAGTGAAACAAATAAAATCTTTTGTGCCGCCGGAAGAAGTCCCCGATCTTATAAAACATCTAACAGATGAAATGGAGATAGCGTCAACCGCTTTGGAATTCGAACGCGCGGCGGAGATCAGGGACAAGATAAAAGAGATAAAGAAGGCATTTTCTATAAAGTAAATTTTATGCTAGAATAAAACAATAATTTTGAAGTTTGAATCTAATTTGGAGGCGGAGGATGATTGATTTCGGAAAAGTAATAACAGCAATGGTAACCCCATTCAAAGAAGATATGTCGGTCAATTATGATCTGGCTGCGAAATTGGCTGTTCATTTATCTGAAAATGGCTCCGATTCTCTTGTTATCCACGGGACAACCGGCGAATCGCCAACTTTAAGCCACGAAGAAGAATATGAGCTCTACCGAGCAGTTAAAAAAGCCGTTTCTCCTAAATGCAAGATCATTGCGGGGACCGGATCCAATTCAACCGCCACAACCATCAAATCAACAATCGAAGCCGAGAAAATAGGCGTTGACGGGATCATGGTCGTCGTACCTTATTATAATAAGCCGTCGCAAGAAGGGATGTATGAGCATTTCAAAGCCGCGGCGAACTGCACGAAATTGCCATTGATAATTTACAATATCCCGGGTCGCTGTGTTGTGAATATGCTGCCGGAAACAGTTGCGAGAATCGCCAAAGAATTCAAAAATATCATTGGGCTCAAAGATGCCGCGGGGAACATCGAGCAGACCAAGAAAACTATCGAATTAGCGCCAAAAGGCTTCATCCTATGGTCGGGCGACGATAATATGACCTTGCCAATGATGAAAGCCGGGGCAGTTGGCGTAATATCTGTTGCGTCGCATATCGTGGGGAACGAAATAGCCCAAATGGTTTCAGCGTTTAATTCCGGCAATACAAAAAAGGCGCAAGAAATACATGATAAGCTTTTACCCATATTTAAAATATTGTTCATAGCGCCTAACCCGACTTGCGTTAAAGCCGCATTGGAAATGGTTGGACTAAAAGTCGGAAAACCTCGTTTGCCTTTGATCGAGGCTGATCAAAATGAAAAAGAGCAGGTCAGGAAAGTCCTGAAAAGTCTGGGTAAAATATAGTTATGAAGAAAGTCTTATTGCATGCATGCTGCGCTCCATGCGCGACACAGGTATTGTCTGAGCTCAATGAGGAGCATTTCGATTTGACGGGATTTTTTTATAACCCGAATATCTTCCCTGCCGAAGAGTATGGAAAAAGAAAATCAAGCATGGAAGAATATTGCAGGATCGTAAACCTCCCGATGGTTTATATCGAGAACGACTTGGAGCACAGGTCCGGGGATTGCCCTTTTTGCTATGAGACAAGGCTTTTGCGCACGGCACAGTACGCCAAAGGCAACGGATTTGAGGCATTTACTACCACGCTTCTCATAAGCCCTTACCAGAACCACGAATTGATAAAAAAGATAGGGTTCCAGATAGAGGAAGAGTTCGGGATCATTTTCGCCTACCGGGATTTCAGGCCCGGCCACCATGCCGGCCGCGCCAAATCAAGAGAATATAACCTTTACCGCCAGAAATACTGCGGTTGCGCATCAAGCCTCAAAACACAGGAGGTAAAAAAATGAGCAAGCTCTTGAAATATTTATCCGAAAAGCCGTTGACCCTTATCGTAAATATCCCGGAAAATAATATCGAAATGGCGAATGCCGCAGTCCAATCGGGCGCCGATGTCCTGGTGCTCAACCAAGGGTATGACGAGGAAAAAATATTAAAAGCCTCGTCTGTCCCTGTAGGGCTCGATGTGAATGACGCCGAAATTAAAGAGATCGAAAAACTCCTCGATTTGAAGTTTGATTTCATAAATTTCCACCATCAGGCGCTCGACCAATATATAAAACTTAAGAAGGCAAAAATAATCGCTCTCGATGAAAATTATACTTTGGACAATTTAATGCAGCTCTCCGATAAAAAGATCGAAGCGATCGACGCGGCGATAATCCCCATAAGCCAGTCGATAAAAGACCTCATGGTCGGCGATCTCCAGAATTATATTGCAATTGCCTTATCCTCAAACATCCCCGTCATCATTCCGACCCAGAGGAGCATCAAGCCGTCTGAAGTCCCGATCATTTGGGATACTGGAGCCAAAGGATTGCTCCTGACAAAGACCGTTATTGGTGAAACCGCGGAATCGATCTACAAGGCCGTAAAAGAATATCGAAATGCGGTCGATGACATCGACACCGAAGCGTAAATCCCAATGACCAAATCCCAAATCCCAATTATTGTATTAATTATACTTCTGCTAACAGCTTCAAGTGCATTTGCTTTCTCGTTTGTTGTGTTTGGCGACAATAGGGACGGTGATGCGGTTTATAAAAAGATACTCGATAAGGTCAATTCAGATAAAACCATTACTTTTTCGGTAAATACCGGCGATTTTGTCGCCCGCGGCCAGGAAAGCGAGTACATCAAATACCAAAAAATGATCAAAAAAAGCAAGATACCGATCTATCATGTAATGGGCAACCATGACGGCGTGTTTGGCGGGTGGAAATTCTACAAAAAATATTTCGGGTCCGATTATTATTCTTTCGATCACGAAAACAGCCATTTTGTCGTGTTAAACAATGCTTTTAAGAGCAGTTTTGACGCGAAGCAGTATAATTGGCTTATTTCCGACCTTAAAAAAAATAAACGGCAGCATACTTTTGTTTTTTTCCATAAGCCGACTTTCGATGTTTCGGGGTTTTACGGCGATTATGTAATGAGCGACAGGCAAGCGAGCGAAACCATGATGGCGCTTTTTAAAAAATATAAGGTTGAATATGTTTTTACCGGACACGTACATGGATACGCGCGAGCAGAAAGAGAAGGGATAATATACACAATAACCGGAGGGGGAGGGGCTCCGCTTTATCTTCCAAAAAATGCCGGAGGCTTTTATCATTATGTGAAAGTAACGGTTGAAGATGATAAGATCGCAGATGAGGTTGTGAGAATTAATGACGAAAGCAATTAAAGAAAGAAATAGGATAACTCTCGCGGCGATAGAGCTCGCGCGCGACAAAAATTTCCACAATATCCCGCACAATGAAAGGATGCATCTCATATCCGAAGTGCTTGCTTTGGGGGAAAATATAGCAAACGGCATTTCAAAAGAGTTTGGCACCTCTGATCCACGAAAGATCGCAGACCTGATGGGCGTTAAGATATCGGGCGACGAGGCGGGCAACCTAAAGAAAAGCGAATACCGGAAGAAAGAGAAGCAGATCGTAATTTTCCACGATACTTTGCGGCGCATCACATCGGAAATTACCGTTCCGGAGCTTTCCGACCGGATATTAAGGTGCCTTATCGCGCACGAGCTTTTCCATCACATCGAAGAAGTCAAAGTGGGATCTATCTATAAACGGTTCAAATTCAAAGGCAAATTATGGTTTAATTATTATATCAAGGGGCTGTCAGACGTAGCCGCGCAAGCGTTCACGCAAAAATTATTGGGGCTTGAATTTTCTCCGCTGGTATTTGACTATTTAACGTATATAATGTTCACATCGGATTTTAAGAACTAATAGGGGGGTAATATGAAAAAAATTATCTTAAGTTTCTTTGTTGCTGTGTCCCTATGTCTCTTTGTTGCTATGGCCCTATGTTCCATTTCCTTTGCGTTGGATTTGCCGTCCGATAGCGGATCATCTCTGCTAAATACTGTTTCACAGGTGTCGAATCTATCGACTGCGGCAACAACTAAGCCAAGTTATAAGCTCGGCGGAATAAGTATTGCGTATGTAAAAGTTGGGGCGGATTCCGTCGGTGTTCTAACTTGGCATCCTGACCTAAAATTCGGCCCATGGGGTGCGGGGCTTGATGTGAATATGTCTTTGGGGGATAAATATGTCACGGGATACGAAGGGATCGTTGTGCGTTATGCCGAATATGACGATTCAAGCCGAGGTTTGAGATATGGGATACTGGACGGAATAACTTGGGGGCATGGGCTGCTTTTGAAAAATTATACGACAAAAATCATCGGCCCTGTTATCGTAAGTGATAACCAGTTAGGTTTTAAAGGATATTATAGTTTCGATAAGTTCACAGTCCGAGGATTGACTACGCATACAAATATTATAGGCGCTAGAGTTGAAGAAAAAATTAATCCGATGCTCACTTTGGGACAGCATTATGTTGCGGATAACGGCGGGACAAATGGAAGGCCTGCTATCGCGGGATTGGGCGCTGATGCTTCCGTCCCCCTGCCTCTTAATTTTGAAGCATACGCCGAAGCCGCGCAGATCGTAAATCATGGATCGGGAATTGGCGCGGGGTTAACTTGGGCGTATGACATTATGGCGGCCAAAGCGTCTTTTAATGCTCAATACAGGACTTTCGATAAAGGATTTATCCCTTCACTTTTTAGTTCCGATTACGAAACGAACCCAAAGAGCTTGGCATCAGCCGAAGCTTCGGGCAATTCCAAAAACGGGTATTTGGTCGAGCTTGGGATCGATGCTCTTGGGTTAGCCCAATTAAATGCGGCATTTGAAAGCTATGTCGGATCTAACCAATCTTTCGGCGCGACACTTGCCGCAAAAGTCAGCGAGCAAGTATCTTTCACCGGATATTACAAACAGCCGTCTTTTATTAATTTCAGCTCTCTTTCATACGAGCAAGGCGCCATCATGGGCGGAAAACTTGCGTATAAGGTCAATCCATACACAACGCTAATAACTAATTTCAAGAGAGCCTACAATCCTGCAACAGGGCAGGTACAGAGCGACCAATATTACGAAATGCAGTTCAATTTGTGATATAATTTATGATATATGTCTGCAGACCTGCACATCCACAGCAACCTTTCGGACGGTACAAATTCGCCAGAAGAAGTAGTTGACCTGGCAAAGATTGCCGGCCTTACAAAGATCGCCCTGACTGATCACGATACCGTAATGGG
This sequence comes from Candidatus Saganbacteria bacterium, assembly GCA_016223245.1. Classification (NCBI taxonomy): domain Bacteria; kingdom Bacillati; species Candidatus Saganbacteria bacterium. Next base: position 81,578 of record JACRPL010000008.1, read on the forward strand.
GATTAAACGGGCGCAAAAAGCAGGCATCGGGATAGGCGTTGACGTAATACCCGGTATCGAGTTCACAACTGAAGCTAATAACACCGAAGTCCACATATTAGGTTATTTTTTTGATCCAAAAAACACAAAACTTTTAGAAATATTAGAGAAGATACAAGCGGGCCGGGTGGATCGCATACATAAAATAGTTAAAAAACTGAATGAGCTTGGCGTTTCAATAACGGCCGACGATGTTTTTAGATTTTCAAACAAAGGAGCTCCGGGGCGGCCTCATGTGGCAAGAGCAATGATCGAAAAAGGATATGTTTCAAGTTTTAAGGAAGCTTTTAACAAATATATTGATTTCCGCGGCCCGGCGTATGTAAGCCATTATAAATTATCGCCTGAAGAAGCGATAAAATTAATAAGGCAAATAAATGGAGCGCCGGTTTTTGCGCATCCCGCAGTCTCGAATTGCGACAATTATATTCCTGATCTTATAAGTGCAGGGCTTTTAGGCCTTGAAGCATTTTACTCCGGGCATAATTCATCGCAAACTGAAAAATATAAAAATATCGCGCATAAATATAATTTAGTTATGACCGGAGGTACCGATTTTCACGGCGACAATTCCGGCCGTGAAATAAAATTAGGCGATATTTCAATTCCCGACGACATGGTCGACAAATTAAAAGAGGCAATATCTTGAATACATTCGCCGAAATAAGCCTTGAGGCGGTCAAACATAATATAAAAGAAGTTAAAAATCTTTTGTCCCCGAGCACTCGCTTTATGGCTGTTGTTAAAGCGAATGCTTATGGGCATGGATCGATCGCAGTTTCCCGTGCCGCGGCAGAAGCCGGCGCCGATCATCTAGCAGTTGCTAATTTGAAAGAAGCCCTCGAACTGCGGGAAGCCGGGACACAGCTTCCAATTTTAATTTTGACCGAATCCCCGACATCGGTCATGGATGAGATCGTGGAGCACCGTTTAACGCAGACTGTATATTCATATTCCGAAGCAAAAGCGCTCTCTGATGAAGCCGTAAAGCGCGGGAGAAAAGTTCCGGTCCACATCAAAATGGATACAGGCATGGGCCGCGTCGGCGTCCAGCCATCAGAGGTTATCGCGCTTTACAATAAAATCATATCTCTCCCTAATTTGATCGTAGAAGGCATTTTTACTCATTTTGCGAAGGCCGAAGAGCATGGAGATTCGTACACAAAACAGCAATTTGAAAAATTCCAGTCGATAATTGCCCGGCTTGAAGTCGTTAAGATAAAACACGCGGCAAATTCCGCGGCGACCCTTTTCCATCCAGAAACCCATCTTGACATGGTGCGGATAGGCCTTATGATATATGGGATATACCCGGCAGGCGGAGCCCACAGGTCAATTGCTTTGAGGCCGGCGCTTTCATTTAAAACAAGAGTAGTTTATTTAAAGAGAGTCCCGCGCGAAACCTCTCTCTCTTACGGCGGGACATATGTTACAAGCGGTGAAACAACTATTGCGACACTGCCTGTCGGTTATGCTGATGGATACAGCAGGAGATTGAGCAACAGAAGCCAAGTCCTTATTAAAGGAAAGCGTTTCCCAGTTGTCGGCCGCATAAGCATGGATATGACGCTCGTTGATATCGGGGACGCAAAGATTGATGTTGGCGATGAAGCTATGCTTATAGGGACGCAAGGAATGGAGACTATTTCTGTTGATGAGATAGCTAGGCTTGAAGATACCGTGAGCTATGAGATAATTTGCGGGATAGGGAAAAGGGTCCAGAGGATTTATAAATAAAAATTAACCAGCGACTAAATCCCGATGTGGGAATCGGGACAAGCGTCGCGGTTAATTTTTGAGGAACCGCGAGCCGTGCCTACCGGCAGGCAGGGTTTACTCGCAGGTTCCGAACTGGAGAGAAAATGAGCTATGTTTCGCTGTACAGAAAATGGAGATCTCAAAGCTTTGACGATATAGTTGGGCAAAAACATATAATCAAGACTTTAAAGAACGCGATATCACAAAACCGCATCGCGCACGCTTATCTTTTTTGCGGACCGAGGGGGACAGGAAAGACTTCGATCGCAAGGATATTTGCAAAAGCTTTGAATTGCGAAAATGGTCCGACAGTTTCGCCATGTACAACTTGCGCCAACTGCACAAAGATCCGCGACGGACATTCCGTTGATGTAACAGAGATCGATGCGGCGTCGAATCGCGGTATCGACGAAATACGCGACCTTCGCGAAAAAGTCAGATATGCTCCTGTTGAAGGAAAATATAAAGTTTACATTATAGACGAGGTGCATATGTTGACCTCCGAAGCGTTCAATGCATTATTGAAAACCCTTGAAGAGCCGCCATCGCATGTAATCTTTATTCTTGCAACAACTGAACCGGCGAAAATTCCTGTAACTATCGAAAGCCGATGCCAGCGATTAGACTTTTCCAGGATTTCTCTTGAAGAAATTAAACAACATTTGAAAAAAATATCCGCCGCCGAAAGCATTAAAATAGAAGAACCCGCATTGGACCTTGTTGCAAGGTCGGGCGAGGGAAGCATGAGGGATTGCGTTTCACTCTTAGACCAGCTTTCATCGTACGCCGGCAATAATATCTCGATCGATAATGTTGTCGAGCTTTTAGGCTGTGCGGATGAAGCGATGCTTTTTAATATGGCCGATTCATTGGCGAGGTGCGATATCGCTTCGGCGCTCAATACTCTGCGTGAGGGGATAGATCGCGGGCGAAGCGCCTCGCAAATAGTAAGGGACATGATCTCGCATTTTAGGAATTTATTGTTCATAAAGCTTTCGGCTCACGAGGCGCTCGAATTGACCAAAGATTATCTCGAAAGGTTAAAAAAACAATCGGGATCATTTTCTCTTGATGCGGTAAAAAAAATAATAAGGGCTCTTTCCCGGGCAGAACTTGATATGAAATGGCACCCTCACGCTCGATTGGTTTTAGAGGTTGCTTTGCTTGAGTTGCAAGAGGAAAACCCCCTCTCTTCTCTCCCCCTTAGTAAGGGGGAGATGTCCGAACATCGTTCAGACAGAGGGGGTAAAGTCGCAGCCGATCCACGCCTAACGGAAATTAAAAGTAAATGGTCCCAAATCCTCGAAGAAGTTAAGAAGAAGAGTTTGTACGGATATGTATCTCTGCATGAAGGCGACCCAATTTTAGCAGATGACACAGGGCGTCTTGTTATTTCTTTCAGAAAAGGATATGCTTTCCATAAAGATAGGCTGGAAGAAGCTAAAAATAAGCAGGCTGTTGAAGATATTATTACACAAGTTATGGGACACCCCGTTAAAATCGAATGTAAGATATTGGATGACGTTAATAATGCTAAGCCGCTGATAACAGTCGATGCCGTGCGCGAAATTTTTGAAGGGGAGCTGGTAAAATAATGTTTGGGAAATTGGGAGATATGGCGGAGATGATGAAACAGGCGCAGAAGATGCAAGACTCGCTTAAGAAAATAAAAAACGACCTTAAGTACGCGCGGTACGAAGCGGAATCAAACGGCGTCAAGGTTATAATAGACGGAGAAATGGAAATAAAAGAATTAAAGATCACAACACAAATGGACAACAGGAAAATGGAAGATACGGTAAAACATGTGATAAATAAAGCATTAAAACAATCGAAAGACGATGCGGCGAACCGGTTGAAAAGTGCGACCGGGGGGATATCGATCCCGGGGCTTACATGAGCCAATACGCGTCCGCAATGAGAACATTGATCGATGCGTTGAAGCGCCTGCCCGGCGTCGGCCCAAAATCCGCGCAGAGATTGGCGTTCCATATCCTCGAGATCCCCGAATCGGAAGTAATGGATCTTACTTCAGCTATTATCGAAGCCAAAAAGAAGATTAAACACTGCAACATTTGTTTTAATATCTCGGATAAAGATCCTTGTGAAATATGCTCGGATCTAAGCCGCGACCGTTCGCTTATATGTGTTGTCGAAGAGCCTAAAGACCTTATCGCTATCGAGCGAAGCCGCAGCTTCAGGGGCATTTATCACGTACTGGGAGGGGCTATTTCGCCGCTCGACGGCTTGAGTCCCGATAGCTTGAGGATCGTGGAATTGATCGACAGGGTCAAAAGCAATATGATAAGCGAGGCGGTCCTTGCAATGAACCCGACAACAGAAGGAGAGGTCACGGCGTCATATTTGACAGGGATATTAAAGCCTCTTGGCGTTAAAGTTACCCGCATTGCCTATGGCTTGCCTATGGGCGGGGACTTGGATTATGTGGATGAGCTGACGCTTTCGAAATCATTTGAAGGGAGGAGGGAAGTGCATGTTTAGATCTTATCTTAACGATCTGGCGAAGATGATCTTCAGGCCGATATTGTTTTTTACGGTGATCCCCGAGGGGAAATGGTACGATAAGCCGGCATCATTTGCGGGGTTTACTTCCGCATTGCTTTCGTTCGTGCTGGCTTCTGTTATTTTTGTGACGCAATTCATGCCCATAGGCTCGACAATGTTCGAAAAAGTACAACCGTCGAAGATCATAATTGCTTCTCCAGTGATGGCAGTCCTTGGCCTGATGTTTTTTGCGATGACATTTGCTTTGCTTTTTGGGCTGCTACTTGTTATTTTATTAATTTTATCCGCGACCATCGGATCTTTATTGTTTTCCGCGTCTTTTGTGTTATTTTCAAAACATGAATCGACGGTCGGCATCAATAACGAAGGGTTCTTAAAGGATATCAAAGCTTCATTATATTCATCAGGCTCTATGGCCGTATTTATTTTGCCGATTTTGATGATACTGCTCACAAAATCGAGCCGCATGGACTTTACAAACTTTAAGATCGGGTATAATATGTTATATTCGTTTTGGGTCTTGTATATGTATGGAATACTAGCGATCATTGCCCGCAAAAACCATGATCTGCCAAAATGGAAAGCGTTTGCAGCAGCACTTCTCCCCATTATATTCCTGATATTGGTTGGAGTTGTAGTGAGCAAGGTTGTTCTTATTAAAATTAGTTCCATGATAGCCTAAGAAAGCCCTCCAAAGGCGGGCAAGGAATATCAATGAGTAAAAATATCTTAGAAATAAGATGGCACGGAAGGGGAGGCCAAGGAGCGAAGACTGCCGCCCTGCTTTTTGGCGACGCCGCAATGGATTCCGGCATGAATATCCAGGCTTTCCCCGAGTACGGCCCGGAGAGGATGGGAGCGCCTGTCGCATCATTTAACCGATTATCCAAAAAGCCTATCACGATACACTGTTCAATAACTAATCCCGATGTTGTTGTAGTATTGGACCCTACTTTGATCGGCCGCGTCAATGTTACCGATGGTTTGGCAGAAGGCGGCAAACTGATAATAAATACAGAATTATCCCCCGCGGATTTCAAAAAAACGATAAGCGCCCCAGGTATTATGATCTATACTGTCAATGCATCCGGTATTTCAAAAGAAGCGATCGGCCGCGATATGCCAAATACACCGATGCTTGGAGCTTTGCTTAAAGTTTCGCAGATCATGGATTTTGACAAAACGATCGCAGGCATTGAGATCAAATTAAAGAAAAAATTCAAAGGCAAGCCGGAAATAATCGATGGCAACTTAAAAGCCATCAAGCGCGCTTATGAGGAGGTCGTATCCGAGTGACTGCAAAACCAGGTTGGAAACAATTAAAAGAGGGAGATATCCTGGAAGCCGGAACTTCGCAAAAGTTCACGACAGCCGATTGGAGATCCGAGCGGCCAATATTCCATAAAGAACGTTGTATCGATTGCAAGCTGTGCTGGGTGTATTGTCCCGATTCATCGATACTTCTGGACGAAAACAAAAAAGTATGCGGGATCGATCTTGAGCATTGCAAAGGATGCGGGATCTGTTCGTTCGAATGTCCTGTGAAGCCCGAAAAAGCTATCACAATGCAGAACGAACACAAGTAAACGAAGGAGAGGTCATATAATGGCAGTAGCGGCAAAAACAGGCAATGAAGCGATGGCGGAGGCCATGCGCCAGATAAATCCGGATGTTGTTGCGGCGTATCCAATAACTCCGGCAACAGAAATTGTCATGATATTCGCGCAATTTGTAGCCGATGGATTGGTTGATACCGAATATGTTCCGGTCGAATCAGAACATTCGGCAATGTCCGCTTGCGTTGGCGCCGCGTCAGCAGGGGCGAGAGTCATGACCGGGACATCTTCGCAGGGGCTAGCATATATGTATGAAATATTGCCGATAGCCGCGGCTCTTAGGCTTCCAATTGTTATGTGTGAAGTCAATCGTGCTATTTCCGGTCCGATAAATATTCATTGCGACCATTCCGATACTATGGCTGCGAGGGATTTTGGGTGGATACAGATGTTCTCCGAGAACGCCCAAGAAGCTTATGATAATACGCTTCAAGCTGTTCGGATCGCAGAGACCGTAAAACTTCCAACAATGGCAACAACAGATGGGTTTATCATCAGCCATTGTATGGAAAGGATAGAAACACTGGAAGATGACCAAGTAAAAGATTTTATCGGCGAATACAAATTAACACCATCACTTTTAGATATCGAAAATCCGACAACACGAGGAGCTTTAGACCTTCAGGATTATTATTTCGAACACCATGTCGGCGTGGGCGAAGCGATGAAGGGCGCAAGATCCATTATTAAAAGTGTTGCCGAAGACTTCAATAAAAAATTTGGCAGAAAATATGATCTCATTGAAGGCTACAAATTAGAAGACGCCGAAAGGGTGATCGTAGCTCTTGGTTCCACTTGCGGAACACTTCGAGCGGTAATTGACGAACTTAGGGAAAAAGGCGCAAAAGTAGGTCTTTTAAAGATCAGAGTATTTAGGCCATTTCCTGCCGATGAAATTGCGAAGGCTCTTTCAAATTGCAGATCAGTTGCGGTTTTGGATAGAGTCGAGCCATGGTCGGGCGTTGGTTCCCAAACTTTTGTTGAAGTAAGGTCTGCATTGTTCAATCTGGCTAAAAAACCAAAGCTTATCAATTACATGTACGGCTTGGGCGGAAGGGATATTTCACTAAAAGAACTCGCGGGCGTTTATGAAAATCTAAAGAAGGCCGATAGCCTGCAAGAAGTAAATTATCTGGGAGTGGGGGAATAATATGGCAAGTTTGAAAGATCTAGCCAATAGGAAAGAAGGATTATCCGGCGGCCACAGGGCTTGTATCGGATGCGGCGCAACAATTGTTGCAAGGCAGATAATGCTTGCGTCCCCCGATCCAGTTGTTGTAGTTTCAGCTACGGGGTGCCTTGAGGTAACTACAACAATTTTTCCATACAGCGCGTGGAATGTCCCATTTCTCCATAACGCGTTCGAAAATGCCGCCGCAACTCTATCGGGTGTTGAAGCCGCTTACAATGCTTTTATGAGAAAAGGCAAGATCGCCAAAAAGATAAATTTTATCGCTTTCGGCGGAGACGGTGGAACTTATGATATAGGTTTCCAGTCCCTATCGGGCGCAATGGAGAGAGGCCACAATCTTCTTTATGTTTGCTACAACAACGAAGCATACATGAACACAGGCGTCCAGAGATCAGGTGCGACTCCTCGCGGAGCAAATACAACCACAGAACCCGTAGGAAAAGTCAGGCAAGGAAAAGTTAAATTCCAGAAAGATCTGACTGCGATCATCGCGGCGCACAATATTCCTTTTGTCGGGCAGTCAATCGTAGGTAATTGGGCCGACCTGACCCGAAAAGCCGAAAAGGCTTTTGCGACTCCCGGCGCCAAATTTATAAACGTCCTTCAGCCTTGCAGATTAGGATGGGCATATAAACCCGAAGAAACGGCTGCATTGGGAAGATTGGCCGCCGACACTTGTGTTTGGCCGTTATATGAAGTCGAAAAGGGAATATTAAAAGTGACATTCAAACCAAGAGAAAAGAAATCGATCATGGACTATATAAAGAAGCAGGACCGTTTCCGACATTTAACAAGGCCTGAAAATGCAGGGCTTGTAGCCGAGATCCAAGCGGAAATAGACCGTCGATGGGAGCTTTTGATTTCAAAAGACGGTAAACAGCTCTATTAAAAGGAGGGAATTAGATGAACAAAAAACAATTGGCCGGAAAAGTCGCGAATCAAGTCGGTATCACTAAATCAAAAGCCGAACAGATCATTGATTCCGCTTTGAACTTTATAACTGAAGAATTAGTTGCGGGACGCAAAGTTAGATTGGTAGGATTTGGGAATTTTGTTGTAAGGACTAGGGCCGGACGCGTTGGCCGCAACCCGCAAACAGGAGCTAAGATCCAGATCACATCTTCTAAATCTCCAGCTTTTGTTCCGGGATTTAATTTAAAAAAGTCAGTAAAGCGCAAGTAATAGATAATGGCTAAACCAAGAAAGTCCGAAGATGTAAGGACAGCAGAAAAAACCGAAGAAGAAGTTTTAAAGCTTCTTGATGTGCTTCCCCATAGAGTTAAGGATTATGTAAAAAGTTTGCGCGAACTTCAAGACCTTGTTGAGATCGTACTCGATCTCGGCAAAGCGCCCGAAGCTAGATTTGTAAATCAAACAGTAAAATACACGCCGGGCGATCCCATAAGCCAAGAAGATATCGACTTTGTCACCGCAAATGTCGGCCAATTCACATCGGATAATCGCGCAGGGATCGAAAGGACGCTCCACAGGATCTCGGCTATCAGAAATAGGACCGGGCGAGTTGTCGGCATGACATGCAGAGTAGGCCGGTCAATTTATGGAACGATCGATATTATACGCGATATTATTGAATCAGGAAAAAATATTCTCTTTGTCGGGCCTCCAGGCATTGGAAAAACTACAAAGCTTCGCGAAGCAGCGCGGGTTTTAGCCGACCAATTTTCAAAGCGAGTGGTAGTTGTTGATACAAGCAATGAAATTGCAGGGGACTCCGATATCCCGCACCCTGCAATCGGCCGCGCGCGCAGGATGCAGGTGCCGTCACCCGACATGCAGCACAAAGTCATGATCGAAGCTGTTGAAAACCATATGCCCGAAGTTATTATTGTTGATGAAATAGGCACAGAAGCCGAAGCAGCCGCATCAAGAACAATAGCCGAGAGAGGCGTCCAATTAATTGCGACAGCCCACGGAAAAGCTTTGGAAAACTTATTATATAATCCAACTTTATCCGATCTTGTCGGCGGGATCCAAACTGTAATTCTAGGTGATGAAGAAGCGAAGCGAAGACACACGCAAAAAGCCATCCTTGAGCGAAAAGCTTCTCCTACATTCGATATTCTTATAGAGATCAGGGAGAGGGATACTTTCGCGGTCTACCATGATGTTGCAGCGGCGGTTGACGCAATGCTTAGGGGCAAGGTGCCAAAACCCGAGATAAGGCTTAGGAAGACCGACGGCGCGATTGAAATTGAAAAACCAGAAGTTGAGATCCCGATCCCAAATGAGCAAGAAGCCAAGAGGATATTATCCGAAAAAGAAAAAGGGCCCGTGCGTATCTTTCCTTTCGGGGTCAACCGCCAGGACCTGGAGCGGAGCTTGAGGGCGCTTGAACTCCCTGCTATCGCAGTAAAATCGCTTGACGACGCTGACATGATCTTGACGATCAAGCCCAAAGCGCGGCCTGGGACCAAAATAATGCAATCTGCGGAAGACCATAACCTTCCTGTTCATGTGCTGAAAAAGAATGTTTCATCGCAAATAAATAAATTCCTGAAATATCATTTCCAGGTTGGAAGCGGCGAAGAAGCGGATGAAGCGGCGCTTAGGGAAGCTAAAGAAGCCGTGCAGATGGTCAAAAGTTCAGGCAAAAGCATTGATATCAATCCGCAAAATTCCTATATCAGGAGGCTTCAGCACCAAATTGTTGATGGATCCGGCCTTCAATCGGAGTCGGTAGGGGAAGATCCCAGGCGCAGGCTAAGAATATATCCCGAAAAATAGGGGGGGGTAAATAATGGCAGATGAAAAAGTTGTTATCGATCCTTATAGGAGAACAGTTGCTTTAGTCCTAGCTGTTACGATCCTGGGCCTTGCTTTTCTCATAATACGTCCATTTATTATAGCAATACTTTCCGCTGCGGCGCTTTCATACATATTTTATCCGATGTACAAATTCTTGCTTTCAAGCCTTTTTCCTAAAATATTAAGGCAAAGGACTATATGCTCTATAATTACTTGTTTTGTGATAATTGTCCTGGTCTTGATACCGACAATAATATTGTCGACCGTTTTGGCATATGAAACGCGTGAAGGATACAAATATTTCCGCCACCTGCTTGAAACGCCCGGAGTTTCAATAAGCGCACTGCCTATCAATTTTGTCGACCTTATCGGCGGGAAGGACCAGCTCAATAATCTGATAGGTGATTTCGCCGGCCAAGTGTTCGAATGGGCCCAAAAGATATTAAAAGGCGTCCCGAACATTGTTTTAAGTATTTTTATCACGATATTTTCGACATATTATTTCTTGAAACACGGCAAGGATATTTATGAATTTTTTAAGGGAATTTTCCCTCTTCCCGAAAAGCGCTATAAGCAGATCATTTCCCGGTTCGACGACCTAAGCCGCGGAATGATAATGGGGCAGATATTCGTCGGATCGATCCAGGGGTTCTTGACCTGGGCGGTACTTTATTATTTGCATTTTCCAAATCCGGTCCTATGGGGATTTATCACCTCGCTGATCTGCATTATTCCGCTGCTTGGAGCCGCGATGGTTTGGCTTCCGATCGATATTTACCTGTTCATTAATGGATATCTTACAGGCAATTATACCGACGCAATAATTCTTCTTGTTTGCGGAACATTTGTCATAAGCCTTATTGATAATTTTTTGAAGCCGAAAATTGTCGGGGATCACGCAAAGATACATCCGCTTGTGATACTTTTTGGTATATTAGGCGGCATACAGCTTTTTGGAATACCGGGGATCCTGATAGGTCCGTTGATCTTGACCCTTTTTGATGTGGTAATTGAGATCTACAGGGAAACTTTATAGACCAGGTGTTTCTTACATTCTTTATCGTCCGTTTCCGGATGGTCCGATCTAAAGTGGGCGCCGCGCGATTCTTTTCTGTCTTTTGCGGCAGTACTCACTAAGAGTGCGATCTGGACAAGATTTTTAATTTCCACTTCATCTTTTACATGAACATCTTTCGCCATATGTTTTTCGATGTTTTGGAATCGTACCATTGCGGCATTTAATCCTTCTTCATTCCTTTCGATCCCAACTTCCTGCCACATATTGCTCTTGACTATCAGTTTAAATCTTTGTAGTTCAACGGGTTTTATCATTTCTTTTACCGTAATTTCGGGAAGAGCTGCAAGTTTTATAATTCCGCCTAAATGGGCTTTGGATGCTTCAGCCGCGCGATGGCCAAAAACCAACCCGTCCAACAGCGAATTGCTTGCGAGCCTGTTCGCGCCATGTACCCCAAGTGATGAACATTCCCCGGCGGCATACAGCCCATCGATATTTGTTTTGCCGTCTACATCGGTTTTGATCCCGCCCATGGCGTAATGCGCCGCGGGAGCGACCGGGATATTATCTTTTGTAATATCTAATCCTCGGTCGAGGCATGTTTTATATATTCCGGGGAACCTCTTTTTTATCTTATCGGCGCCGATTTGCGACAGTTGTAAAAATACATGGTCGCTTCCGGTTTTTTTCATCTCGTTAAAGATCGCTCTCGCAACAATATCTCGCGGCAGAAGTTCCGATATGAATCTTTCGCTTTTATTGTTTAAAAGCAATCCGCCTTCTCCGCGCACGGCTTCCGATATCAAAAACTGGGGGAGGGCTACAATATCTTCAAATTCTTTGAATTGCACAAGTGATGTCGGATGGAATTGGACAAATTCCATATCTTGGACTTCAGCCCCGGACCTATAAGCCATCAAAACCCCATCGCCAGTCGCTAGAATTGGGTTTGTAGTGTGAAGATATACCTGGCAGAATCCTCCGGTAGTGAGGATCACGGCGTTTGCGAAGAAATCTTCTATCTTGTTGGTTTTTAGATCGAGGGCTCTAGCCCCAATGCATTTTCCATTATTAATGATAATATCTATTCCCAAGACTTGAGTGAATACTTTTATCTTGCCGCCTTTCATAACTTGGGCGGCGAGAGTTTTTTCTATTTCAAGGCCTGTTTGGTCGCCTGCATGAAGAATTCGTCTTCGTTTGTGCGCGCCTTCAAGGGCCAAAGCATATCCTCCGGCTTCGGTTTCCGCGCGGTCGAACTCCGCGCCCAATTCTATTAATTCGCGTACACGCTCGACCCCTTCATTGACGAGTATCCTTACTGCTTTTTCGTCGCAAAGCCCGGCACCCGCGGCGATCGTATCTTGGAAGTGGAATTCGGTAGAATCGGATATCTTATCTATTGCAGCGGCTATCCCGCCTTGCGCCTTTTCGGTTGCGGTTTCACCAATTTTGCCTTTGGTTAGGACGGTAACGTTTGCGAATTTACTCGCTGTCAAAGCCGCTCGGAGGCCAGCAATCCCTCCGCCAATGATCAAAACATCCGAAACATTTGTCATTTGTAATTTGAAATTTGTCATTGTTGTGATTATACGCTCGTTGACATCTGTCCGCAAGAATGGTTAAATATTCAAGTATGCCAATTCAGATCGTGCAATTCTTAAACTTCAACCCAATATTCAAAGGTCTAGGGCTGATCATTCTTGGGCTTATCGCGCTGCTGTTCGCTTATTTTATGGATAGGAAATGGAAAGAGCCAAAGAGCTTTGGGTTTGTCTTATTTATAGCAATAGCGATCTTTATATTGTTGTTCGGGCTATATATCCTGCTATTCCATCCTAATTGGTGGGCGCTGCCTTATTCCGCGTAGCAGAGCCTCTTAGGCTCTGTTCTATTTTGCACCCCTAAGAGGGGTGCCTACGCTAAGCGTATTTTTTGACCTCTTGCTCGAACGCGGCTTCGGGTTTAAATCCGATTATCCGATTTACTTCTTTTCCGTCCTTAAATACGATTATGCAGGGGATTCCGCTAACTCCATATTCGCTCGCTTTTTCGGAGTTTTCGTCGGTGTTGACCTTGAGAAATTTGATAGCCGGGTATTTTTGCGACATTTTATCGAATATCGGGGCCATCATTTTGCAAGGTCCGCACCAGGGAGCCCAAAAATCCACAAGAACAACGCCTGCTTGCCCTTCAACTTCAACCTTAAAATCCTTATCACTTATTTCTTTTGCCATTGTTATTACCTCCTGCGGAATTACTGATATTATATCACTATTTATTCGGGTCGATTAAAGAATTTTTTCCATTCGGATGATATTGTTTGTATCCTATTAATATGCAAAGGATTGAAATTCTTGGAGCTAGGATAGACTTGCAGTCCGCCCGCCACTTCGCAAGCGAGCTTAAGGCTGTATTTCAGTTTCTGGTATTGTCCCGAAAAGACCGATTCATCCTTTGGATAAAGCCCCATTGGCAGCGCTAGGCTTACGATTTCTTGGCTGGCTAATTTGCTTAGGGCATCACATGATCTTGCAAGGGAGTATCGGGCTTCTTTGGAGCTTATATTTTTCAACCTATCGTGTGAATACGTATGAGATGCAGCTTCCATGCCCATGGAAACCAATTGCTTGATTTTTTTTGTCGCAAATTCTTTTTGGCCGAAAATATTCCTGTCGGGATTGTTCGTTTCGATCAATATAAAAAACGTCGCACGCATCGGCCATTCCGTCTTGTGCTTATCATGGAATGCTTTTATAATTCCTACCGCGCAGTTGGGATCGATCTTCCCATTTTTCAAATACCTGAATTGGCTCGATGACGAATCGTCAAAGGTCAAAATGACGGGCGTTTTTCCTTTCGGGATAATTAATGGGGACAATAGATCTTTTAAATTGATCGGGTAATAATTGTTCTTATAGAGCCATTCAAGGTCTTTCCTGAAATTTTCCGCGGTCCTGGCCCACCTGGCTTCGTATGTCCCAATTAGATGATATTCGAGTACGGGAAATTTTTTTTCACGCGGCCCCTTTAAATCCCCCATGGCAATTGCGGCGGACGATATTGATAAGAGTAAAATTACCGTTAATATGCGTTTCATTTAGATAATCTTTCAAAATTTTGTTATGATATTATATCATGAGTGCGCCAAGAAAAGCTTGGCGTATACAGTCGATTGAAATCCGACCTATCCAAAGCCTAACCAGCAGAATAGAACGGAACTCCAAGTGCTCCGATGCGAATCGGGGTGCGGAGCAGGAGTGAAGGGCTACCAGGCCATAACGCAAGTGAAGGTATATGACGGGAACTTGGGAGGTCTGGAATGCAGCCCCAGGTCGAGGGGAAGTTTTTAGCCCCCTGATATAATTGGACTTTCCGAATGAGAGACTTTTCCGGCATAGCTAGATGCCAAGTCAGACTCGGAAAATGCAACACAGCTCAAATATGAAGGGGGTTTTTAATAATGGTACACAAGAAATGGTCCACTGATGAAAAAATGGCGATAGGTCGCCGCAGGGCGAAGTTGATCGTTTGTTGAAGCTAGTCGGTCAACAGGCATATGCCATTGAATGTCAAAAAAAAATTGCGCAGGGACTGCCACTGTAGAGGAAAAGCGAAAAAAAGAAGTGATCGGCAGATATTTCAGCATGAGGGCAAGAGCTGCGGAAGAATTCTGCCTGGCGGCAGAGAAAAGAACTTGGCTTAAAATCGAATATTGCGGAGTGCAGGCGCCCAATGACAAGCCATATATTGAAAGCTGGTTTTCTTGCTACAAGAAAGAAGAAGTTTATCGGAATGATTATCTGAATTTCTGGGAAGGTCGTAAGGAGATTTTGTCTTTATAAGATCATCAAATATTTGCTCAATATCTGCAATTTCTCCATGTCTTAACATGCTCGGGTCTTTGGTCCACTCCACAAAAGAAGTAATATCCTGCCTAAGCATTTCAAGCAGTTGCGGCAGGTCTTCCTTTGGCATCAAGTAGGTTGTTGTCCACAATTTTTGGTATGCCATCGTCAGGCGATAAAGCTTTTTTTCAGGCAGTATCGCGGATATGTCAACTGGTATTGCGCTGTTTTCGGGAAGGGCTGAAGGTGATCGCGCGGAATAACGGGGCCCATTTTAGGACGGTCAAAATCAACAAACCATCTTTGCGGAGTCCGTCTTGAAAAGAAAGAAACGGATCCCGTTTTATTTATTGGCATTTTATCCCTTCAAAGGAGGATGTTTTTCATTGTTAACCGCCAGTTTTAATGCCGCAGCAAGCCTTGCGTCCTTTTCGCCAATATGACATAGTATTTGAGCCAGCTTATAATACTGCAGCTTCCCTAATCCTTTCGCAACTATGCCAATATCTGGTGATTTATGCAATATATCTTTAAGCGCATTAGTTAATTTATTTTTACTCTTCGATCCAATGAAATTAGGCAGCATAGAGCCAAAAAGCGCAGAAAAAAATATTGCCGCAGATATTAAAAAATGAAATCCACCATAACCAGTGCTAATCAATACAGCAACTAAGGCATCGATAAAGGAACCCTTAATAAGTAGAGCCTGAAGAAGAAAATTCGTGTAGCGTAACATCACGGCACCTATCCACATACCAGTGGCAAAAAGGCTAATACCTGAAAGCACCAATGTTACGTTTTGAATTATCTCTATAATAGGATTGAAATTAATTGCCATGGTATTTTTATCTATCTTGTCTATCTTAGCAAAATAAAGTTCAAACAGTTCATCATACGTTCTTGCTTTGGAAAAGCGAGTGCCAGAAACCAGTTTTCTATCAATAGGAGCGGATTCGGTTGGGAGTGTGTCTGGCATTCTCTCGCTTTTTTGCAGCGCTGCAGACACCGACACCGCTATTGGCTTTACCCATATTGCCAATTGTTATTATTTCGCCTTTTGGCAGATATATGTTTGTCCCGTTAAGGCGTAATACCCCCGCAATTTCACCTGTCGTGGATAAAAGGTCTTTTTTAACATGGACTTTTACCTTGTTCCCCGATGGAAGGTCAAAGCTGCATTTCTTATAATCACTTCTGAATATAGTTGAGATTGACATGTTATCTTTCTTAAAGAGACTCCTGAAAAATCAACCCATTTTCCCATGGATTATCTTTTTCTTTTTGGCCCGCATATATATCGACAGCCCCGCCTAGGATTTCACTATGGAACAAACTATTTTTTATGCCCGCAATCCTTTGATGCGCAAGGAATACAGAGAATAATGAAAGCCCTGCCGGCCGCAACCCCATTGATCCCAAAATCCTTTTCATGGCATGTCTTCTGGAATTCAACCCTGTCTTTTTTTAGAACCAAGCGAATGGGAGAAGAAAAGTTCAAGGAAGCATTTAACCAAGTGGTAAAACAATTAAAAGAGGCGGGCTTGATCTCTGGGCAGCTCCAATCCCAAGATGCCAGCTGGGGAGCTAAATCTGACAAGAAATTCTTCGCCGGATACAAAGTTGAGTCTAATCTTGATCACAAGTTCGGCATCATAACCGCTATTGAAGCAGACAAGGCCGGACACCCCGAAGAAAAATCAACTCTCTTGTTCCTGCCAAGAACAAAGAAGGCGGACTTGTTTTGGATAACTTTTACTTCGAGTGCGGACATGTTTCAAAATATTATTATTAGAAATATTATAGGAAATATTATTAATTCTTCTTCGCTACGTAGAATCTATCTTTGTTTAGGATCTTTATATTTCTACGTTTGACTTCGGCTCGGCAAATTATGCAAAAGACGCTTCCCTCGGCGACTTTTCTGCCGCATCCGCACGCAGGCTTGTTCAGACGCTGCTTAAGTTTGACAACTGCCATAGTTTTTAGCTCCTGGCCACATTATACTACATATTATGGGTAACTGCACTTAAATTTCAGCCATTTGCCGCAGCTTGTGCGCCTGGCGCTCCATACTTCAACAGCATTTCAACGGTTGCCTTGTCTTCAGCTTTGAAGTTTTTTATTATAGCAGGAATTGTCCAGATCAATCCAAAAGGCAGTCCCCACCATCCAAATATAAATGTGATCAAAGAGAAAACATAACCCATCGCATAACCCTTTGGAAAAAAATAATATGCCGATTGGTCCCGTATTGAGAATATAATAAAACTTAAAACCCACGTATACCGCACTACCTCGGTCTCTTTTGTGATTTCGCGCCCCGCATACTTGGTTTTCCCGCCGCTTAAAAGCGCGTTTTTGTTTTTACCGATAATTTCCAAGAACCCTTCCGCGTCCCACAATTGGGTCATCAGATAAAAGCTTAATGCAAGATAAATGCTTCCTAGCGCCACAAGCTGCGGAGCCGCATTTTCCAAAGCCCAGCCTTCCGTGAAGCCGGTAAACAGCCCGATCGCCAAAAGGAACAATCCAACGCCCGTCGCTATTTTTAACATATCACGCTTTCCTTGATTTTAAGAATTTGGACAAATTCGCGGGCCTAAATGCCCCTGCCCCGATCCAAAAAGTGAATGACGGCGAAAGAACGTTGCCCGTCCGCAGGTCGCAGGCAAACCCATAAACCCCGATCATCGGGGATACATCCCTGTATTTCATTCCTTTTATCAACTGCTTATATTTAATAAAATTCTCATGATCTTCAAATAGAAAATATCGGAGGCAGAATATGCCCGATAGCGCGGAAACGACATTCGAGTAATAAAGCGCCCAATCTTTGATGCTTTTAAAGTAATTTTCATCCTGTATATTATTCCAAATGCTTTTTGTAAGCATTATGTCGGCCTGATGCATCTCCTTAAGAGATTTTTCATCAAAATCATCCGCGAAAGTAAAAATACCGGCGACCGGCATCCCAGAGAACGTCCCTCCCGCAAGAATATCAACATTTGTATAAAACTGGTCCAGAGCATTCCGGACTTCTTTAGATTTAAAGAAATAAACGAGGCGCCTCAACGGCGGTAATTTTGCGGCTGTTTGTTCATCTGTCGAATCTAATACTAGCCCATTGTCCTCAAGATATGTTTTCAAAGCGCTTATGAAACCCGCATCAGCCATGGCAGTATAATTGCACAAAATTATCAAGCTTGTCAAGCGCTATGCCATATGCTTTGTCCTTTTCTAAAAAGAAGCGTCGAGGGGAACAATTTGTTAAGTCTCTTCTACTATTATATAATTACATCTAATCCCAATGATCTACTTAATCTACGGCGAAGAGCAATATCTGGTCCGGGATTTTATTTCCCGCGTAATAGAAAAAAATAAGGGCGCGGCTATCGAAAAGCTCGATTCGCCTTCACTCAATTCTTTGGTTGAAATCATATCTATACCATCCCTTTTTTCTCCTGATAGAATAATTATTGCCGAAGATCTAGCTCTCAATGAAGACAGTGAAAAATTCGCATCCGCATTGCAAACAATGCCGCCAAACCTTACTTTGATCATAAAAAAAGCCGACGGCTTCGATAAAAGGACAAAATTCTATAAAACGATCGAACCTATCTGCGAGATACATGAATTCAAATCCATCCCCGAATGGGAAGAGGGAAAATTGTCCGAATTCGTGATCGGAGCTTTCGCGAAGCTTAATAAAAAAATAACCCGCGATAACGCGGATATACTTGTCGAAAACGTTGGCCGCAATATGGCCCTCCTGAACGCTGAAATAGAAAAGATATCAACTTACGCAGGAGATAAAAATACCATAGAAATATCCGACATCGAAGATGTAGTGACCAGGTCGGGATGGGATTCTTTCGCGTTCGTAAACCTGGTTGTCGGCCGGGATTATAAGAATGCCCTGAAAACAATCGAGAGGCTTTTGTCCGAGAATGAAGAGCCGTCAAACCTGCTTGCCTTGGCTTCTTCCCAATACAGGGATATGTTCAAAGTGAAATTATTAGCAAGCAATGGAGCAAGCGTGAACGAAATAATGGGCAGGATGAAAAAAACATCATATTATTACATAAATAAGCTTTTTATGGCCGTAAAACATTTTAGGCTTGAAGAACTTGAGCACGGGCTTGAACGGTTTTATGAGGCCGACCTGAAGATCAAGAGCGGTTATAGCCCGCGAGTTGTTTTTCCTCTTTTATTATCGGAACTGATGCCAAATGTCTAATAGAAGAATTAGGATGCTTTCAAGGGCCATCTTAGTTGTTTTTTTGCTGATCGTCTTAAGGCTAATCGACCTGCAGGTAATCCATCACTCATTTTATAAAGGAAAAGCTGAAGGGCAGAGGAGAAGGATCATCCCCATAGCCGCTCCCCGCGGTGATATTTACGACAGGTTGGGGAGGCTCCTTGCGACATCCATCAATACCTTGTCGATCCATGTCAATCCGAAAGAGTTTTCTGATTACGAGGCTCTTTCAAAATTATTAGGCGAACCGATTGAACATTTTTCAAACAAGCGGGCCTTTGCATGGGTCAAGCGCAAAGTGAACATCGACCTTGCCCAAAAGATTAAAGAAGCCGGCATTAAGGGCGTGTATTTCCTGCCCGAAAAAAAGAGGGTTTATCCGAAAGGCCGGCTGGCATCTCAAGTATTGGGCTTTGTCGGCCTTGATAACGAGGGTTTATCGGGGATCGAGCTTGGAATGGACGAATACCTCAAAGGCGAAGAATTGAGCATCGTGACCGAAAGCGATCCCGCTGGATACGAGCTCCTGTCGCGCCGCGAAAGCAATAAAAAAAGATCACAGTCGGGAATGGATGTTTTTTTAACGATCGACGAGACTGTCCAGTATATCGCCGAGCGAGAGCTTGAAAAAATAATCAAGGAATATAACGGCTTGTCGGGCATGGTCATCGTAATGGATGTTAAAAGCGGGGAGATACTTGCGATCGCCGGAAAACCGGACTTTAACCCGAACGAATATTATAAGTTCGACCCTAAGACCTGGAGGCCGAAAGCCATTGATGTATATGAACCCGGATCGACTTTTAAGACTATTACTATGGCATGCGGGCTGGATGAAAAAGTTATCAACTTGAATACAAAGCTAAAAGCTTTGGACTCGCTTGAGATCGGCGGCAAAGTGATCAAGAATTCCCATAAGATCGATTTTGGAGGGTCTACGATCACGGTCAGAAGAATGCTCGAACAGTCCGTAAATACTGCTGTCGCGCAAATAGCTATAATGCTTGGGAAAGACAGGTTTTATAATAAAATAAGGCAATTCGGTTTCGGGGACGCGATCAATGTGGGGCTTGCAGGCGAGTCCCGAGGGATCGTAAATAAACCCGAAAATTGGTATAAGCCTGATATAGCGATGATTTCGTTCGGCCAGAGCATTGCGGTAACCCCGCTGCAGCTTTGCGCGGCGTATCTAAGCCTGGGAAACGGGGGCATGCTCGTCAGGCCGCAGCTAATCAAGAAGATCGAAAGCGAAGACCAAAGCTTCATAAAAACTTCCCGGCTGGAAGAAATAAAAAGGACAATCTCAAAGGCGGCGGCGCTTGATACCCTCGACGTGCTGGAAAGCGTCGTAATGAATGGTTCCGGCAGAAAAGCGAAAATGGAAAATTACAGGGTAGGCGGAAAAACTGGCACAGCGCAAAAAGCCCTGTCCGGCGGGTGGGGTTATATGGCAGGGCATTATATTGCGTCTTTTATCGGGATGGCGCCAATATCCAATCCGCGAATTGTTTCCCTCGTCCTTGTTGACGACCCAAAAGGGGTCATTTGGGGTGAAACCGTTGCAGGGCCTGCGTTCAAAAGAGTTGTGGAAGAAACCCTGCGGTATTTAAACGTCAGGCCAGATAAATTCGGATCAAGCGAAGTAAAATCGTGATATAATTGCAATAATCATCATGCAAAAAAAGCGTGTATTATCAGGCATACAGCCAAGCGGAAAACTCCATTTGGGGAACCTTATCGGAGCGTTGGAAAACTGGGTAAAGCTCCAGGATCAATACGACTGCTATTTCTTTATAGCAGATTTACACGCACTGACAACAGCTTACGATAATATCAAAATGCTCCCGGAATATATAAAAGATGTCGCGGCAGACTTAATTGCCGTCGGTCTTGATCCCGAAAAATGTGTAATTTTCAAACAGTCCGATGTTCCCGAGCATTCCGAGCTCCATCTTTTATTTTCAATGATAACTCCGATCTCATGGCTTGAAAGGGTGCCAACTTATAAAAGCAAAATCGAGGAACTAAAAGGGAAAGATCTCGGGACTTATGGTTTCTTAGGATATCCAGTTCTTCAAGCGGCGGATATATTGATCTATAAAGCCGATTTTGTCCCGGTTGGCGAGGACCAGTTGCCGCATATCGAATTAACCCGAGAAATTGCCAGGCGATTTAATTTTTTCTATGGGAATGTTTTCCAAGAGCCCAAAGACCTGCTTGCTCAATTCCCGACCCTTCCCGGACTTGACGGCAGGAAGATGAGCAAGAGCTACGGCAATACGATCGCGATATCCGATCCGCCGGACGTTATAAAAAAGAAAGTTAACGCGATCGTAACCGATCCCGCGAGGATAAAAAGGGAAGACCTCGGCCATCCCGATGTTTGCGCCGTATTTTCATATCATAATATTTTCAATAAAGATAAAGTCAGCGTGATCGAGAGGGAATGCAAAGAAGCCGCTAGGGGATGCGTCGCGTGTAAAAATGAATTTTTGGTACATCTGCTTGAATACTTGAAGCCGATCCAGGACAGGCGCAGAATGATATTGCGCGATCATGAAAAATTAGACAAGATATTAAAAGACGGCTCGATAAAAGCGCGGAAGATCGCAGGAGAAACCCTCCTTGCCGCGAAAAAAGCAATAGGGCTTATGATATGAATGTCTCGCAGTTCCAAATAACGCAGGAAATATATTCAGGCCCTTTCGACATGCTTCTTGCATCGATCAAAGACAGCAAGATCGACGTGTTTGAAATATCGCTTTCGGCAATAACAAGCTCGTATTTTGAGCATTTAAGGGGCATAAACATCATTAATTTGAATTTCGCATCGGAGTTCCTGATTATGGCTTCGATCCTCCTTGAAATGAAGTCCAAAAAACTTCTTCCAAGGCCTGAAGAGGCAGGACTCCAGCTTGAAGAAGATGAGATCGAGTCCGATCTTGTTTACCATCTTGAGGAATACAAGATATTCAAAAGCCTCGCCGCTACCTTAAAGCTGAAAAAAGATACGTTCAGGAAAGTGTATTCTCGATACCATAGGGAAGTGCTTGGCCCTGACAAAAAAGATTTCTATCTTAAGGACGTAAACCTGCAAGACCTCATATTAGCGTTCAAAAGGGTTTACGATTCGATATCTGAAACGGAGGAAACCCAAAAGATACAAGATGACGATATTACGCTTCCAATGCGGATCGAGGAAGTCTTAAAAATGCTCAAAGACCAAACAGACGGGATACATTTCGAGGGGCTGTTTATCAGGAAGACGAGGATCGAGGTTGTCGTAACTTTTTTGGCAGTGCTCGAACTCGCAAAGCGCGGAAGTATAAAAATTTCCCAGGGAGGGCATTTTGGCGGCATTAGAATATTCGGAGCTTAAAAAAATATTGGAAGCGCTCCTTTTTGTGACAAAAAAGCCGCTATCCGCGCAGGAGATCTCAAAAATAACCGAAGAGCCGGAGGGCGCGATAATCAATGCTTTGGGGGACATGGCGAAGGAATTTGAGCCGCGCGGGCTTAAAATTATTACTGTCGCGCACGGGTACATATTGGGGACCGATTCCATAGCATCCGAATATGTCGACCGGATGGTAAACTCCAAAGTCGAGGCAACCCTTTCACCGCAGTCCCTTGAAACCTTGGCGATCATTGCTTACAAGCAGCCTGTCACGAAACCGGAGATCGAGACCATCCGAGGATTATATTCCGACGGCGTGCTGGATACCCTGCTTTCAAAAAAACTTATCGAAGAAAATGGCAGGAGCCATGCCCTTGGCCGCCCGATCCTTTACGGCACGACGATCGAATTTTTACGGCATTTCGGCTTGAAAGACCTCTCTGACCTTCCGAAGCTGCCGGAATTCTTAACCGAACAAGAAAACTTGTTTCAAACAGTCCTCAAATGAGCAAAGCGCAATTATGCGAAGTGTTCTCATCGATCCAGGGCGAAGGCATTTATCTTGGAGAACGGCAGGTCTTCATTAGATTTTCTGGATGCAATATTTTATGCGAGTATTGCGATACGGTTCTTTCTCTTGAGCTAACCCCTGAATATAAATTCGAACAAACCCCGGGAAAGCGCGATTTTAAATTGATGCCAAACCCAGTATCGGCCGCCGACCTTATCCTGGCCGTTTTGAGCCTTGCAAAACAAAGATCGGCGATACACTCTGTGTGCATAACCGGCGGCGAACCTCTCCTGCAAGTCGATTTCCTCAAGGAATTCCTACCCGAATTGAAAAAGCTCGGCATCAAGATATTCCTTGAAACAAACGGGACATTGCCGAAACATTTGGAAGAAGTGATAGATATTATCGATATTGTTTCAATGGATATGAAAGTCCCGTCCGCAACGGGGGGTGACTTTTATTTGAAAGAACATAAGGAATTCCTGGAGACCGCTTACACAAAAGAAGTTTACGTAAAAACTGTCGTTTCCGAAAAAACAACAGTTAAGGAGATCGAAGAGATTTCAAAATTAATATCTAGCGTCGATCCCGCAATACCGCTTGTCATCCAGCCGGTCTCGCAATCAAGGGAAAAAAAACACACCGCGAACATGCAGCTCCTTTTTGCCCTCCAGATAGTCGCGAAAAAGGACCTTATAAACGTGAGGGTCATACCGCAGATACATAAGATATTAGGCGCGCTTTAATCTAGAGATCACGGCCTTAAGCCAGCAAATATCTTTTTCCCGTTCCTTGTCGAACGATATTTTCTGCATTGACCGCAGGAGTTCAAGCTTGTAGCTTGCGGTCTCATACGCCAAGGTTTCAAGTTTTGCTTCAACAAACCGGACGCCCTTTCTGCTTATTTTCAATCCCAGGCCGCGTGCGTCCTTCGTTGCCTTTGCGATTTTTATGCTTAATTCCTCGAATTCATTTTTCGTGCCGCATAGCACCCTTTTGAGGTGGAGCTGCTTTAATTCAATGACCCGGTTGAGCCATTCGATGAGCTCCGGGCTTGCGCCGTTTTTCAGCTCATCAACTATTCCGGTGTTCAAGGCGTGCTCGAGCCTGTCTATATGGTCATCGACAGCCGCCTCGACGGATATTTCAACCCTTTCTTCCGGCAAATTGAGCTTAGGCGCGTGTTTGATGAGGCTTCTCTGCAGTTTTATCCTTGTGTCGAAATCGTCTTGTTCGACTTTCTCTTTTTCGCCCGTCTGTACCTCGTCGATTATTTTTGTCTGGGAAAACAGCTTTTTTACATGTTCAGCGAAGTTTTTGCTCGTATCGATCTCGCCTGTGCGTTTTTTAATGACATCCCTGTCGGCGGCTGAAAGGATAGCGCCGCCCGAACCTGCTATCGCTTGCTTAGTTGCATTAATGATTATTGGCTGCACAAGTTCTGCCATTGCATATATATAATCGGATCTCCATGAGGGAAACTTGCGCTTGACTTGGTTAGGCTATCTTGTATAATCGCTTTATATTAATTTGATCCCAAGGAGGTGTGATAATGCCGGAAGTCAAAGGTTATTGCGTGAAGTGCAAAAAGAAAACAGAAATGAAAAGCCCTAAAGCTGTCACTTTAAAGAACGGAAGAAAAGCTACAAAGGGTGAATGCCCAAAGTGCGGGACAAAAATGTTCAGGATCGGCGGGTAGTATATTTTATTAGCGCTAATAAAAGGCCTCCGAAGTTACATCGGGGGCCTTTTTTGATATAATTCATGATTATGCCTCAAAAATTTGTCCATCTCCATACCCATTCGGAATACAGCTTGCTTGACGGCGCGGGAAAGATACAAGAGATCGTGTCTTTTGTAAAAGAGCTCGGCATGAAATCCTACGCGCTCACCGACCATGGGAATATGTATGCCGCCGTTCAGTTTTACCTTGAATGCAAAAATCACGACATCAAGCCGATAATCGGGTGTGAATTGTACCTTGCGCCCAGGACCCGCTTCGACAAAGAAACAAAAGAGGATAGGGCGAATTATCACCTGACCTTTCTTGTGAAAAACGAAGTTGGGTACAGGAACCTGATAAAGATGGCTTCATTGGCATCGATAGAAGGGTTTTATTCGAAGCCTAGGATCGACAGGGAACTTGTCGAAAAATATCATTCCGGGCTCATATTGATGTCAGGGTGCATTGGCGGAGAGGTCGGGTCGTTCATTCTTGCGGGAGATATCGATAAAGCAAAAAAAACCGCAATGTATTACAAAGGGATACTCGGGGATGATTATTATCTTGAGATCATGGACCAAAATTTAGAAGAGCAAAAATCGGTAAATCCCCGGTTAATTGCATTTTCAAAAGAACTCGGGATCAAACTTGTCGCGACAAATGATGTGCATTATATAAAAAAAGAAGATGCTTTTGCGCAGGATGTCCTATTATGTGTCGGCACGGGATCATTTTTGGATCAGCCAAACCGCCTAAAATTCGAAACCGACCAATTTTATATAAGAACGGCTGACGAAATGCGCGAATTATTCAAGGAAGCACCCGATGCCGTAAGCAACACCCTTGAGATCGCCGAAAAGTGCAATTTTGATCTAGAGGTCGGCAAGCTGCACCTTCCAAATTTTCAAGTCCCGGATAATGAAACGCCGGATTCGTACCTGGAAAAGATCGTTTGGGATGGGATCCGGCAAAAATATGGCGTATTGGTCGAAAACAAAGACATGGAAAAGATAATGGTGCCGCCTGAAATCAATGACAGGGTTAAATATGAGCTTTTTACCATAGAAAAAATGGGATACGCGGCTTACTTTTTGATCGTCCAGGATTTTATCAGTTTTGCAAAGAAGAATGGCATACAGGTGGGGCCGGGCAGGGGGTCTGCCGCAGGGTCTATTGTTTCCTACGCTCTCGATATTACAACGATCGATCCTTTGAAATACGGCCTGATCTTTGAGCGGTTCCTGAATTTGGAAAGGATCTCCATGCCCGATATAGATATTGATTTTTGTTTCGAGCGCAGGCAGGAAGTTATTGATTATGTTACAAAAAAATACGGAACTGACCATGTCGCGCAGATAGTTACATTCGGTTCGATGGCGGCAAGGGGGGCTTTGCGCGATGTCGGCCGCGTACAGAGAATACCGCTCTCTGACGTAGATAAGATCGCGAAAATGATTCCTTTTGGCCCCAAGATCACTATAGATGACGGCCTTGCCCAAAATAAAGACCTGAAAGCTTTATACGATAATGATGAAAAGGCCAGGCATTTAATAGATACGGCTAAAAAATTGGAAGGCCTTTCGCGCCACGCGTCTGTCCATGCGGCCGGCGTTGTCATATCCGAAAAACCGGTCATGGAATATGTTCCCCTCCAGAAGCTTGATGAAACAGTAATAGTTACGCAGTATCAAATGACCGATCTTGAAAAGATCGGGCTCCTCAAAATGGACTTTTTGGGCCTTAGAAATCTTACTATGATCGCCCAGGCGGTTGAACTTGTAAAGAAGGGCCAAAATATCGATATTGATATCAATAACCTTCCTCTCGATGACCAGAGTACCTTTTCACTATTGCGCGCGGGAGAATCAATCGGCGTGTTCCAGCTTGAATCGCGCGGAATGCAAGCGCTTGAAAAAAACCTGCAGCCCGATAATTTCGACGAGATAATAGCCCTGCTCGCGCTTTATCGCCCGGGCCCGCTTGAATCGGGAATGGTCGAGGATTATGTAAAGCGCAAACATAAAAAAGTACCCGTCCATTACGAACTTGATGATCTAAAGCCGATACTCTCCGAAACCTACGGAGTCATTCTTTATCAGGAACAGGTAATGTCTATTGCAAGTAAAGTAGCAGGTTTTTCAATGGGACAAGCTGATGTTTTGCGGTCAGCAATGGGCAAAAAGAAAGCAAAAGAGATGGCAAAGCAAAAAGAAATGTTTATCGAGGGCGCGGTCAAGCGCAATGTCTCCCGCAATAAAGCGACCGAACTTTTTAATCTCTGCGCGAAATTCGCGGGATATGGATTCAATAAATCCCATTCAACTGCATATGCAATGATCTCTTATCAAACAGCATATCTTAAAGCGAATTATCCAAAAGAGTTCATGGCGGCGCTTTTAACATCTGTCATGGGCAATTCCGACAAAGTGACTATATACATCGCAGAGTCTGTTAGGATGAAGATCAAAGTACTGGCGCCTGACGTCAATCAAAGTGAAAAGACATTTACGGTCGTTCCCGATGGGATACGATTTGGATTAACAGCTATAAAAAATGTTGGCATAGGCGCTATCGAATCAATACTTGCCGCGCGAAAAAAAGACGGCCCTTTCAAGTCGCTTATGGATTTCGCAAAGAGGATTGATACAAGAGCGTGCAATAAAAAAGTGATCGAAAGCCTGATAAAATCGGGTGCTATGGATTCCATAAATATCAATCGCCCGTATTTACTTGCGATCTTTGAGCAGACAATGTCCAGGGCGGCAGCTGAACTCAAGGAGCAATCAAACGGGCAAGTCTTTATGTTCGACATGAAGCCTGTTTTAAATATCGCGGCGGCCGATTCTGTCCCTTCAAATATCGAAGTAACGCCTTATACAGAAGAAGAACTTTTGAGGATGGAAAAAGAATTACTCGGGCTGTATATCTCTAACCACCCGCTGGAAAACCTTAAGGATTCTTTGGAAGGCCAGGTCAACCAGAGGGTTGCGGACCTGCAGGAAAAATTTGAGGGCGATGTCATAAAGATCGGCGGCCTCATTTTTTCGGGTAAAAAATTCAATACGAAAAAAGGCGACCAAATGCTTGTAGCCAATCTTGAGGACTTGACGGGATCAATACCTATCATCGTGTTTCCAAAAACATATGAAAAATATTCCCAAATGCTCGATGACGATTCTATCGTGATAATTAAAGGCAAAATGAACAGGGATTTAAGGACCGAGGAATTAAATGTCTCCGTTGAATCCGTAGAACCTTTGGTCGAGCTTGATAAGGTAAGGTCGCTTCATATAGAGATCGTTGATGTAAAAGACAAGCAAGTCCTTGAGAGGCTAAAAGAAATATTACTGTTTTACCGCGGGGGCGATCCTGTGATAATCTATTATGACGGGCAAAGGATAACAGCGGGTGTAAAGTACCGCGTAGATATTTGCCCCGAAATAATTTCGCAGGTAGAAGAACTTTTAGGGTCCGGATCTGCAAGAGTTGAGTTCCGACATGTCAAAAGGGAGGCAGTTGTAAATGACAAATGACAAATGTCAAATGACAAATGAATATGTGAATAAAATTAAATTTAATAGTG
Source organism: Candidatus Saganbacteria bacterium (assembly GCA_016223245.1). Classification (NCBI taxonomy): domain Bacteria; kingdom Bacillati; species Candidatus Saganbacteria bacterium. The sequence continues at coordinate 109,813 of JACRPL010000008.1, forward strand.
AGGGATTAGTTCCGGTGATTGCGCAGGATCATAAAGATGGCGCGGTGCTGATGCTTGCTTATATGAACAAGGAATCACTTCAGATGACATTAGACAAAAAGGAAATGGTCTATTGGTCGCGTTCGAGAAAAGTTTTGTGGCACAAAGGCGACACTTCGGGGCACATCCAAAAAGTTAGAGAACTCTATTATGATTGCGATGCCGATGCGATCCTCGCAAAGGTCGAACAAGTTGGGGATATCGCCTGCCACACGGGAAATAGAAGCTGTTTCTTTAATAAGATGATCTAGGGCCTGATTCTAATCCGCGGGCTTTTGTGTTAGAATTAACAACTCAATGGAAAAGCTTATAATCAAAGGCGCGCGCGAGCACAACCTGAAAAATATCAATCTCGAACTCCCTCGGAATAAACTGATAGTTTTTACAGGACTTTCAGGGTCGGGCAAATCATCGCTTGCTTTTGATACAATTTACGCCGAAGGCCAAAGGCGTTATGTGGAATCCCTATCCGCATACGCCCGCCAATTCCTCGAACAAATGCAAAAGCCCGACGTCGACTCGATCGAAGGCCTATCCCCTGCGATATCGATCGACCAAAAAGCTCCCTCGCATAATCCAAGATCAACAGTAGGGACTGTAACCGAGATATACGATTACATGAGGCTTCTATATGCTAGCATCGGAGTCCCGCATTGCCCAAAATGCGAAAGAAAGATCGAAAAGCAAACACCCGAACAAATTGTCGACCAAATATTAGCGCATAAAGAAGGCGCAAAAATAGCAGTTCTATCTCCCGTTGTAAAAGGCCGCAAAGGCGAATACAAAGAATTATTTTCGGATATCCAAAAAGACGGATTTATACGAGCGCGAGTCGACAAGAAAATTGTTGAGCTTTCGGAGCCAATAACCTTGAATAAAAAGAAAAAGCATTCGATCGAGATCGTTGTCGATCGGCTGATATTAAAGCCCGGGATAAAAAAGAGGCTCACTGATTCCGTGGAAACGGGGTTGAGGTTTGGAAGCGGGACGATAATTATAGTTTTCGGCGAGGGGAAAGGCTCTCAAGAAGAAATTTTTTCCGAAAACTTCTCGTGTCCGGAGTGCAGTATTAGCCTTGATGAAATAACACCTCGAATTTTTTCTTTCAATACGCCGTACGGCGCATGTCCTACATGCGGAGGATTAGGCGACAAGCTCGAATTCGATCCCGATCTCGTTATCCCTGACAAAAATTTAACTATAGCTTCCGGCGCCATCGCCCCATGGGGCGATTCGTTCTCATATTACATCCAAAAAGTCGCCGCAGTCGGCGATAAATTCGGCTTCGATCTCAATACACCGATAAAAAAGCTTTCAAAAAAGCAGATGAACATTATCCTTTACGGCACCGACGAATCGGTAAAGTTCAAATACGAAATGGAGCGGGGATATTGGGAGCATGAGGGCAAATATGAGGGCGTAATAACCAATCTTCGCCGAAGATATTATGAGACAAAATCCGAAAGCGTCCGTTATTATCTTTACCGCTATATGAGCTCTGTCCCATGTCCTATATGTAAAGGCGCGAGATTAAAACCCGAAAGCTTAGCGGTGAAGATAGAAGGCAGATCGATCTCCGATGTAACTTCGCTGTCGATCAGGGGCCTTGACGATTTTATCGCGGATTTGAAATTGACAGACAGGCAGAAAACTATCGCAAAACAAGTTGTTAAAGAAATAAGGGAAAGATTATCGTTTTTAAAAAATGTCGGGCTTGATTATATCGCTTTAGGCCGCGAATCAAGCACTCTGTCGGGCGGCGAGGCGCAAAGGACCAGGCTTGCGACGCAAGTTGGATCGGGTCTTGTTGGCGTTCTATACATATTGGATGAACCATCGATCGGTTTGCACCAAAGGGATAATAAACGATTAATTGAGACCCTGAAAAGATTAAGAGATCTTGGGAATACAATAATAGTAGTTGAACATGACGAAGATACAATGCGCACTGCGGATTTTCTAGTGGATATAGGCCCCGGTGCCGGCCTTCATGGTGGGGAAATAATAGCCGCCGGATCGGTTTCAGATGTCATAAAAGAAAAAAGATCGATCACGGGTAAATATTTGAGCGGCCAAGAAAAGATCGAGGTGCCAAAAAGCAGGCGCCCAGGTAATGGCGAGAAATTAATAATCAAAGGCGCACGCCACCATAACCTAAAGAATATCGACGTCACGATCCCGCTTGGAACTTTTACATGTGTGACGGGGGTATCAGGCTCCGGCAAGAGCTCTCTTATAAATGATATCTTATATAATGCGCTTGCAAAGAAATTTTATCGATCTATCGAAAAGGCCGGTGAGTTTGACGAGATACTGGGTCTTGAGAATATCGATAAGGTCATAATAATCGACCAGTCGCCTATTGGGCGTACGCCACGGTCAAATCCTGCGACTTATACCGGAGTTTTCGATCATATACGTAATTTATTTTCCATGACGCCGGAGGCCAAAGGAAGAGGGTATCAACAAGGAAGATTTTCGTTCAATGTCAAAGGTGGCCGTTGCGAAGCATGCCATGGCGACGGTTTGGTAAAGATCGAAATGCATTTTCTGCCCGATGTCTATGTGCCATGCGACGTTTGCAAGGGTAAGAGATATAATAGGGAAACCCTTGAGGTACATTACAAAGGAAAGAATATCTTTGAAGTGCTTGATATGACAGTTGAAGAGGCGCTTGAGCATTTTACAAATATCCCGCAAATTGAAAAGAAGTTCTCGACAATTAGAGATGTCGGGTTGAATTATATAAAACTTGGCCAATCGGCAACGACATTGTCCGGCGGGGAAGCCCAAAGGATCAAATTAGCGACAGAACTTGCCGGAAGATCGACAGGACGAACTTTGTATCTCTTGGATGAGCCGACGACAGGCCTTCATTTCGCCGATATCAAAAGATTGCTTCACGTATTGGATCGTTTGGTTCAAACCGGCAATACTTTGGTTATGATCGAGCATAATCTTGATGTTATAAAGACTGCCGACCATTTGATCGACCTTGGCCCGGGCGGGGGAGACGATGGCGGAAGGATAATAGCTAAAGGAACACCCGAACAAGTGGCTCAAGTTGGCAAGAGTTATACAGGACAATATTTAAAGGATATTCTAGGAAGCTGATAACTCACCCCCTTAATCCCCCTCTCTTAATAAGAGAGGGGGAAACCCGAACAGAGTGAGGGAGGGGGTGAGTTAAATGGAGGAAATAATGACAGCGCTTGGTTTGCTACTATTTGTAATTATTATATTGGCGAGCTTGACGATACACGAATATTCTCACGCGAAAGCCGCGGACATCTTGGGCGACCCGACGCCAAGAATGGCGGGAAGATTAACGCTAAATCCAATAGCTCATCTTGATCCAGTAGGTTTTCTTGCTCTTTTGCTTATAAGGATCGGTTGGGCAAAGCCCGTTCCTATAAATCCTTATAATTTTAAGAATCCTGAACGCGGGATGCTTATCACGGGGATTGCAGGGCCGATATCAAACTTTTTCTTGGCTTGGATCTTAGCGATCGTATTAAAGACGATTCCGTTTAATAATGCTGTTTGGGTTGAAGCGCTTCAAAGCGCGATATGGATAAATTTAGCTTTGATGGTTTTCAATCTTCTCCCGATCCCGCCGCTTGATGGATCAAGGATCTTTACCCAATATATGCCCGTTGAATGGCAGATGAGCCTTGAGAGATACGGGTTTTTGATCTTGATCGGCGTGATAATGTTCCCGCCTACGCAAGAACTATTGATGGTTATTATCGGGTTGATCTACGGGTTATTGTTAAGATAAATTCAGGATACCGCGTCCGCGCATCTTTCGCATAAAGTAGGGTGGGCCGCGTTTTTGCCGACAGTCGGTTTTAATATCCAACAGCGTTCGCATTTATGGTTTGTCGACTTTTCGATAACTATTTCTTCCGGTCCTTCTTTTACTACAACTTCCGACACGATGAAAAGTAACGGCAAGAAATCTTTTTCGGAATTAAGTATCGCAAAATCTTTGCTGTTTGCAAAGATAGCGACTTTTGCTTCGGTTGAAGACGAAAGTTCTTTATTCTTGCGTTTTTCTTCTATTAGCCTGTAAACATTAGCCCTTATTTCAAACAGTTTATCGAATTTCTCTTCAAGAGCATTATTTTTAAGATCAGGGTTTGGTTTTGGCATTCCAAGCAAGAATATACTTTCCCTCGCCCCAGAGCTTCGCTCTTCCCCTCTCCCTATGGGAGAGGGGGTAGGGGTGAGGGGTTTATTAACATATCGATATATATCTTCAGCAGTAAAGCTCAATATCGGCGCCATGAGTTTAATTAATGTGAGCAGTGTCTCGTTTATTGCCGTCTGTGCCGAACGCCTGCTTTTTGAATCTAGTTTATCGCAATACAGCCTGTCTTTTGACATATCAAGGTAATACGCGCTAAGGTCGGTTGTGCAGAAGTCATACAATGAATGATAAACTATGTGGAATTCGTATTCTTCATAAGCTTTGTTTATTTTTTCAATGAGCTTGTTTAGTTTGGACAGTATCCACCTATCGATCTGTTCTAACCCCCTCTGTCCCTCGACAGAGCTCGGGACATCTCCCCCTTGGCAAGGGGGAGAAAGAGAGGGGGTAAAGTCCGACAAATTACTCAAAAGGAATCTGCAAGTATTTCTTATCTTAAGATACGCGTCTTGAACTTGTTTCAATATCTTGTCCGACGCGGCCATATCGTTGCGGAAATCTGTTGATGCAACCCACAATCGTAAAACGTCGGCCCCGTATTTATTGATAACATCTAGCGGGGCTATCACATTGCCCAAAGACTTGCTCATTTTCTTGCCTTTATCATCAACTGTAAATCCATGGGTTAATACTGCGTTAAAAGGAGCGCTGCCTCTTGTTCCAACAGATGTTAGAAGAGATGCTTGGAACCATCCCCTGTGCTGGTCGGAGCCTTCCAAGTAAAGATCCGCCGGGTAGGATAGCCTAGTATCGAGGACCGCCGCATGGGATGATCCCGATTCGAACCAAACATCCAAGATATCAGTTTCTTTCCTAAAATTAGAGCCTCCGCATTCGCATTTAAGACTTTTTGGCAGGAATTCTGACGGCTCTTTTTTAAACCAGCCATTTGTCCCTTCTTTTTTCACAAGAGCGCATGCGGCCTTGTTGAATTTGCCTTTAAAATAAACTTTTCCGCAGTCTTTGCAGTAGAAAGCCGGGATCGGTACTCCCCAAAATCTTTGGCGAGAGATGCACCAGTCAGGGCGTGTTTCCACCATTCCGCGGATCCTGTTCTCGCCCCAGCTTGGTACCCATTTTGTATCAATAACAGCTTTAAGAGCCTTGCCTCTTAGGTCATTGTGCTCAACCGATACGAACCATTGCTCCGTCGCCCTGAAGATCACCGGTTTTTTGCATCTCCAGCAATGAGGGTAACTATGTTTTATGAATTCTAGTTTGATCAATTGTTTTGTTTCTTCAAGTTTCTGTCCAACTAATTTATTGCCTTCATCAATTGGTTTTCCTTTTAGGAAATCAGGCGCGGAATTATCAAAATTTCCCTTCGAGTCAACAGGCATGACGATCGGCAATTTATATTTTAATCCAACTTTGTAATCTTCAATACCGTGGCCCGGGGCGATGTGAACAAGCCCTGTTGTGCCTGGATCAAGCGTTACATAGTTATCCAATACAAGAATAGAATCCCGATCTATGAATGGATGTTTTGCCAAGATGCCTTCTAAGAATTTGCCTTTTGTTTTACCAAGAACCTTATAATCCGATATTCCAAATTTTTTCATATCCTCATCGACTAGGGCTTCCGCCATGATCCAGACCTCGTTGTTTACATTTACGAACGCGTACTCATTCTCGGGATTTAGTGCGATCGCGACGTTTGCCGGAAGCGTCCATGGGGTAGTGGTCCAGATGATCGCGAACCATTTTACCCCCTCTGACCCTTCGGGCCATCTCCCCCTTATCAAGGGGGAGATAAGAGAGGAGGTCGGATTTCGGATCTCGAATTTGACATATATTGAAGGAGTTCGAAGGTCTTCATATTCGATCTCGGCTTCGGCAAGAGCTGTTTCGTCATTAGGGCACCAATGTATCGGCTTTAATCCCCTGTAAATATATCCGGCATCAGCGAGCTTTCCAAAAGTTTCAATTATTTTTTCTTCGTATAATGGGTCAACTGTAAGATAAGGGTTGAACCAATCGCCAAAAACACCAAGTTTAATTGATTCTAAACGCTGGATATCGACAAAACTCATCGCGTACTCATGGCATTTTTGCCTGAATTCAACGATTCCCATTTCTTTTCTTTTATCGCCAAGTTCTTTTATAAGCTGTGTTTCGATAGGAAGCCCATGGCAGTCCCAGCCTGGGATAAAAGGTGAATAGTACCCGGCCATTAATTTATTTTTAACTACAATATCTTTTAAAATGCGGTTTATTGCGTGTCCAAGGTGGATGTGGCCGTTAGCGTAGGGTGGGCCATCATGCAGTATGTATTTTCCATTGTCCTTGTTATTGTCCTCTAACTTTTTATAAATATCTTCCTGTTCCCAAAATGCCAACATTTCCTCTTCGAGAGCTTTGGAATTTACCCTGATCGGGAAATCAGTTTTGGGGAGATTAAGGGTCTGTTTGTACTCCATATCAACTATATTTTATCATGAAAATGACCAATGACCAATTTCCAATGACCAACATGGCATAATAATAACAATAATTTGGGATTTGGACATTGGGATTTGATCATTAACAAAGCGAAGCTTTGTGCTATGCGAACATCTGCCCTTCAATTTGCGGGTGGATATCTTTGCGGATATTCTCAAGCGAATGTTCAAAAGGGTTCCTTGCGAGCGCCGCCTGCAGTACCTCGTCAGCTTCTTTGACCAGGATAAAGTTCAAGTCGATCTTAATGTCTTTTTTGATCTCGTCGAGGTCTTTTTTATTCTCGTCAGGCACTATTACTGTTTTTATGCCCGCTCTTTTTGCGGCAAGGATCTTTTCTTTTAACCCGCCTATCTGCAAAACTTTGCCTCTTAATGTTATCTCGCCTGTCATTGCAATGTCGTGCTTGATTGGTATATTGCACAGGGATGATACTAGGGCGGTCGCTATCGTGATCCCGGCCGACGGACCGTCTTTTGGCACCGCTCCTTCAGGAAAATGTATATGAATATCGTATTTTCTATAAAAATCTTCAGTTAATCCCAAATCTTCTGCGCGCGACCTGACGTAGGTCATGGCGGCCTTGGCGGATTCCTGCATGACATCGCCAAGCTGGCCTGTTAAAGTCAGAGCGCCGCGGCCTTTGACGATTGTTACTTCAATTGGTATCGTATCCCCTCCAACCTCGGTCCAGACAAGCCCTGTAGCCGTTCCAATCTGGTCTATGGCTTCAGCCAGCCCGAAATGGTGGGTTGGCGCGCCCAAAAGCTCTGCAATCGCCTTTTTGTCGACCGAAATCGATTTTTCGATCTTTTCACCTTTCGACCTTACGAGTTTGGTGGCAATTTTTCTTAATACGGTAGCTATCTCACGTTCAAAATTGCGGACCCCTGCTTCTCTCGTGTAGTTTCTTATGATCTCAAGTATTGCGGCGTCTTCAAAAGAGACCTCATCTTTTTTAAGCCCGTGTCGTTCGAGCTCTTTTAGGAGCAAATATTCTTTTGCGATGTTTAATTTTTCTTCCTCGGTATAGCCTGACATTTCGATGATTTCCATGCGGTCGCGCAGTGGGCGGGGGATAGGGTCCATCGTATTTGCGGTAGTAACAAAAAATACGTCGGACAGGTCGAAAGGAAGCTCCAGATAATGGTCGCTGAAAGCCTTATTTTGTTCGGGATCAAGGACTTCAAGCAATGCCGATGAAGGATCGCCTCTAAAATCTGTGCCGAGCTTGTCTATTTCATCAAGTAGAAATACGGGGTTTGAATATCCGACCTTGTGTATGTTCTGGATAATTCGACCGGGCAGAGCCCCGACATAGGTCTTCCTGTGCCCCCTGATCTCCGCTTCGTCGCGGACGCCTCCAAGCGAAACCCTTATGAATTTGCGACCCATTGCCCGCGCGATGCTTGAGGCTATGCTTGTTTTTCCGACTCCCGGGGGGCCTACCAGGCACAATATCGATCCTCCGATTTTTCCGGTCAACTGGAGCACTGCAAAATATTCGATGATCCGCTCTTTTACTTTCTTCAAGCCGTAATGATCCTCGTTCAATATTTTTTCGACATCTTTGATATCGAATTTGCTTTTTGTTTTCTTTTTCCACGGGAGCTCGATAAGCCAATCAAGATATGTTCTAATGACCGTTGCTTCTGCAACCATGGATGGCATTTTTGAAAGGCGCTCGAGCTCTTTTTCGGCGCGCTCTTTTATTTCAGCGGGCAGTTTTGCCGAAGCTATTTTCTTTTTGTATTCGGCGACTTCAGGGCCTGCTTCCTCTTCATCATAAGTCTCTTCCCCGAGCTCTTCTTGGATCGCCTTAAGCTTTTCTTTCAGATAATATTCCTTTTGGACCCTTTCTATCTGTTTCCTAACCTTTCCCTGGAGCTTTCGTTCGACCTCAAGGACTTCAATTTCTTTTTCGAGGACTTCAATAAGCTTTTTCAGCCTTTTTTCGACCGCGACCGATTCGAGAATTCCCTGCTTTTCGTCGACTTTTAAAGTTAGGTAAGAAGCGATGAGATCTGCCAGGCGTCCCGGCTGGTCGACATTGATGATCGACATCAAGGTCTCGGGAGGGATCCTTTTGTTCAATTTAACGTATTTCTCGAATAGTTTGACCGTGTTGCGGACAAGAGCTTCTGCTTCGACGGTCAAGCCTTCCGGCTCTTCTATCCTGCTTGCAAGGACTTTATAATAGGGCGATTCCTGTGTGAATTTTTCGATCTTAACCCGAGCGATCCCTTCAACCAATATCTTTGTCGTGCCGTCAGGCAGGGATAAAAGTTGAACAATTTCTGCTAAAGTTCCTATCGTGCAAAGGTCTTTTGGCTGCGGCTCTTCGGCGTCTTCGGTCTTTTGGGTGGAAAATATGATCAATTTCTCTTTTTTTAGAGTGTCTTCCAAAGCTTTTACAGATTTATTCCTGCCGATAAACAGTGGAACGATCATCTGGGGGAAAACAACCATATTTCGGAGGGGAATTAAGGGAAGTTCTTCTTTCCACTCCGAAAGTTTTTGGTCTTTGCTAGATTTTTGTTCTGGGACCATAATTCTCCAATATTCGAGAAATTATTTAGTTTTTTTTGCGCTGCTGCCGGCTACTTCTTTAGAAGTAGTGATCACTTGGTCTATTAATCCGTATTTTGCCGCTTCATCAGCCGACATATAATAATCGCGCTCGGTGTCTTTTACAATTTTATCAAGCGGCTGTCCCGAATGTTTTACAAGGATCCCGTGCAGTAATTTCTTCATGCGCAAAATTTCTTGGGTTTGGATCTCGATATCGGTTGCTTGTCCTTGCGCGCCGCCTAAAGGCTGGTGGATCATTATCCTAGCGTTTGGAAGCGCATATCTTTTTCCTTTTGCTCCGGCGCAGAGGAGAAGGGCTCCCATGCTGGCGGCTTGTCCAATGCAGATCGTATTGACCGGGCTTTTTAAATATTGCATCGTGTCGTATATCGCGAGGCCAGCGGTTACAACTCCTCCCGGCGAGTTAATGTACATATTGATGTCTTTTCCGGTATCTTCAGCTTCCAAAAATAATAATTGCGCGATTATGAGGTTCGATATCTCATCTTCGATCGGGGTGCCGATAAAAAGTATCCTTTCTTTTAATAGCCTTGAAAAAATATCATACGCGCGCTCGCCGCGGCCTGTTTGTTCGACGACCATTGGGACCAGTTGTGATTTAATATTCATTTTTTCCCTCCTGTTCATTGTATCTCTATTTGAGAATTAAGTTCCAAGAAGTCGAGAGCTTTTCTTCTAAGCAAATAATCGTTAACATAAGCCAAACCGCCGTGTCCCAAAGTTTTTTTATATTCATCTGTCGACCTGTCTGATCCCTTCGCCATCAATGCTATTTCGGTATCAAGATCGTGCGGCGCAACGGTAATATTTTCAACTTCCGATATTTTCTTTAGGACTACTTTGCCTTTGGCTCGGCTTTCGGCAGGTTTCCTAAGCTCTGTTCGGATATCTTCTTCTGTTTTTTTGAGGCTCTTTAAATAATCCTCAAGGGTCAAATTGCTTCGGGAAAGGGAGGTCTTTAATTCGTCAAGCATAAGGTCGCTTTCGATCTTAACCAAGGCTTCCGGCAGGTCAAGCTTGGCATCCGCGGAAACCAGAGTTATTAGCTGGTTTTTCAGATCTGCTTCGGCCTCTTCTTTTTTCTCCATTTCAAGATTCTTTTTTACTTCTTCCTTAAGTTCGGACATCGAGCCGTAATTGCTGACTGTTTTTGCGAATTCATCGTTGAGATCGAGAAGTTCTTTCCTATGGATGCTGTTGACTTTGACCTTGAACGAAACTTCTTTTCCGGCGATCTCCGCAACATTATAATTTGCAGGGAAAGCGACATTGAATTCTTTTGCTTCGTTTAACTTCATGCCTTCGACATTCATATCGAACTCTTGCGAAATATATCCAAGCCCAAGAGGGAAGTGCTCGAGTTCTCTTGGCCATCGTTTGATCTGTGCGCCTTCGGCTTCAGCCTGGATGTTTAAGTCCACCAAGTCGTCTTTTTGTGCCGCTCCATCGGTAATATCAACATGTTTTGCGAACCTATTTTGCAAGTCGCCCAAAAATTTAATAATTTCATCTTCGGTTACGGTTATCGATTTCTTTGTTGCCTTCAATCCTTTATATTTTCCAAGTTTGATCTCCGGGTAAACTTCGACTGTCAGGCTCCATTGGAAAGGTTTTCCTTCTTCAAATTTGATCACCTCCACGTTCGGGTAATCAACCGGATCGATCTTGGTTTCGGACAATAATTTTGGGTAAAGTTTTGATATTAGATGCTGGGCGGCCCTGTCGTTTACGGCTTCGGTGTTTAGATTTTGTTCCACGATATTTTTTGGGGCTTTGCCGGGCCTAAAGCCTGGAACTTTCATTTCTTTGGCGAACTCGGCGATCACTTCATTCCTTGCATTCTCGAACGATTCGAAATCGGACTCGATCTCGAACTTATATTGGTTCATATTTTTTTCTTGTTTTATTATTTTCATAGGTTTTTAATTATACATTATAGGGTCAGGTTGCGCAATCTCCCGATTTTTGATAAACTAGAAAAAGTTATCTATGTGGGCTTTGCGGGCCTGCCCGCCGAAGTCCGCAGGACGCAGGCGGGAGTAGCTCAGTTGGTAGAGCATCTGCCTTCCAAGCAGAAGGTCGCGAGTTCGAGACTCGTCTCCCGCTTTTTTTTCGGGGTGTAGCTTAGTTTGGTAGAGCGCCTGGTTTGGGACCAGGAGGCCGTAGGTTCAAATCCTATCACCCCGACCAGTTTATACTTTCCGGAGTTTGGGCGGATATTTGGGAAAAATCAGAATTCATTATTATATTGCGCCGCGCGATTTTTTCCTTTTCTGCCGCCACAAAATTATACGGCTGCCGCCATTCCCAAATCACTTTTTTATTCAGCAGGCGACGGTTCGTTCCAATTTTTTCCACAAATGATTTTATTTCAATAAAATCATTTGACGAAGCAAGTTTTTCCGCGTAATGTGCGGATTTTATCCAATTCCGTAATGGTTCGATCCAATTGTTTCCCTTTTGCCCAAAATCGGTCTTGTTTTGTAGAAGTTCAGCTTTGGTCTTGATGAGTTCTTCTTTTTTAACCAGATAAATATTCTTGTCAATAATGCCATCTAGAAAAGCAGCAACCAATTTGTCGAGTTTTGCCTCTGTTTCTTTAATTTTTACTTCAAGATTTTGGGCAAAAGATTGCACCGACTGGGCTGTTTCTTTTTCCCATATATCAACTTGAGCAGACATCTTTTCTGCCCAGTCGGTGCAAAGAGCGACTTTTGAAGCCGCCTCTTTTAGTTGAGCAACCATTAGGTCTTCTCTTAAATATTTTTGATCACAGTGGCCAAGCCGTTTGGTGCAACGATAATATCTGTAAGTTCCGCCATTGCCATGAGCATATTGAGCGGTTATCGCTGCACCACATTCACCACATTTTAAAAGACCCGAATCAAATCATCTAAAATCTAACCATAAGGCCTTTCGTTAAATCATCAAAAACCTAACCCAAATTCCAATGAAAAGGTCATGGGAAGAACAGGGTTT